>JAXDMH010000626.1:0-4508 GCA_034666225.1 Myxococcales bacterium | reverse complement strand
GATCCCCGCTCACTTCGTGCAGAAGCCTCAGGGGTCCAGCAGCCTGAGCCTGGCCGACGAGGACGGCGCGCCCTTCGTCGCCGCGCTGCAAGCGGCCTTCACCGCCTATCGTCAGACGGACTTCGGCGCTGAAAAGATCGGCGCCGGCGGGGACGGAAATGGCTGAGGTCGATCGCGCGCTGCTGACGGCGTTCGCCGTCGAGATGCTGGAGCACGTGGCCGCCTGCGAGCAGGTGCTGGTCCGCGCCGCCACCGAGCCGATCTACGAGCAGGACTTCCAGTTGCTGTTGCGCAGCGTGCATTCCATCAAGGGGCTGGCGCGCGTGCTGGCGCAGGCGGGACTGGAGAGACTGGCCCACGTGGTGGAATCGCTGCTGGTCGCCGTGCGCGACAGACGGTTCACCCTGGACGGTCCGGCGCAGGAGCTGTTCCTGCGGGCCATTGATGCTTTCAAGGTTGCCCGGAGCCGCATCATCGAAGGCGGTGACTTTCAGGCCGACGAGGCGCTGCTGCGCGCGCTGGCCGAGGCCGACGCCCCGGCGCGCGCCGAGCCGGATCCCAGCGGCGCAGCCGACGCGGCGGCGACGTCGGCCGACGGCCAAGGGGATGCCGACGCCGACGCGGCTGTGCTGCCCCCGGAAGCCGATCTCTATTTCGATCAACCCACGCTGATCGCGCTGGCCGAGCTGTTCGAGGAGCTGCTGCCGTCGATTGTCCGCGCCGCCAGCGTCGGCGCCACCGGCGCGCAGGCGCAGGAGGACATCGGCGTCCTGGCGTTCGCCTTGAAACAGGTCGGGTTCGGCGCGCTGGAGCGGGCCGTGCCCTGGCTGGAGAACCGCAGCCGTCCGGCCGAGTTCGCCCGTTGCCTGTGCTTGATCGAACGGCTGGCCCAGGTGCTGGAGCGGGACTGCGGCGTCGCCGAGGCGGTGCGGCTGTCGCGTCCCTGGCTGGCGCCGGCGCTGCTGCAGGCGGCGGACGAGCGACGGTGGAGCGACGTGGGCTGGCTGCTGCGCGCCCTGGTGCCGCAGAGCCCGTTCATCGGTCTGCTGCCGCAGATCATCAGCGCGGCATCTCCAGGCGAGACCCGCCGGCTGGCGCTGGACCTGGTGGGCCAGTCGTTGCGCGCAGAGCTGGCGCCCGGCGCGCCGTCCAGCGACGTGACCGCGCTGGCCGCCGACAAGGTGCGGGACATGCTGGAGGAGCCGCTGAAGCTGCCCGCCCAGGTGCTGATGTCCCTGGACATGCGGCGCCTTGATCTCGATCGTTTCCGTTCCCTGCCGTCCGCCCTGTCGGCGCGCCTGCAGAAAGTGGCCGTCGATGCCGCGTACCAGCTCTTCGAGGTGACGCTGCAGCCGAACAACACCAACATCGATCTCGCGGCGCTGGCCCCGGCGCTCAGCCGCGGTCTGCAGCCGCTGCTGGGCGAGGCGGAGGTCGTCGACGGCGAGCCGATCCTGTTCGTGTTGCTGGCGACCCAGGAAACCGAGCCGGCGCTGCGCGAGCGCGTGGCCCAGATCGTCGGCGGCAACGCCACGGTGGTCGTGCGCAAGCTGGATCAGCAGGCCGGCGACGCGCATTTCCGGGCCAAGATCCGTCCCATCGCCGACACCATGGGCAGCAGCGAGACCCAGGTGCGCGTTCCGGTGGCGCTCCTCGATTCGATGTTCGGCCGCATCGGCCAGTTCTTCAGCGTCACCACCCGGTTCAACGCCCTGGTCTTCGATACGGAGGTGCAGGACTCCCTGACCGAGATCTCCGACTACAGCGTGCTGCACGCGCCCCAGCTGTTGCCCAAGATCGAACGCCTGGTTCGCCAGCAGAACGATTACGCCACGCTGGAGGCCGAGACCCACCGCCTCATCAGCATGATCCACGAGATGACCCTGGGGCTGCGCGTGATCCCCATGGACACGCTGTTCGCCCGGTTTCCCCGCATGGTCCGCGACCTGGCCCAAAGGCAAGGCAAGGAGGTGCGCCTGGACGCGCAGTCGAGCGGCATCCGCGTCGACAACGGCATGCTGGAGCTGCTGGCCGATCCGCTGATGCACATGCTGCGAAATTGCATCGACCACGGCATCGAGTCCCCGGACGCGCGCGAGAAGGCCGGCAAGCCGCGCCTGGCCACGCTGGTCCTGCACACCGAGCAGCGCGGGAACCACATCATCATCGAGGTGGGGGACGACGGGCGCGGCATCGACCTCGATCGCGTGCTGGAGCGGGCCATCGCCCGCAACCTGGTCGACGCCACGGTTGCCCCCACGCTCAGTGAAGAACAGATCACGCACTTTATTTTCTCGCCCGGATTCTCCACGGCGGAGCGGGTCACCGACACCTCGGGGCGCGGGGTGGGGATGGACGTCGCCCTGGTCAACGTGACCAAGCTGGGCGGCGCCATCGACATCGTCACGCACCGGGGACGCGGCACCACCTTCCGCATCGACATTCCCCTGTCGAAGGCGATCCAGTCGATGCTGCTGGCCGAGACCGGCGTCCAGATGGTGGCCTTTCCTGATCGCATGGTCTCCGAGTGCGTGGTCGCCCCGGCCAGCGACGTGCAGTCGGTGAACGGCCAGCGGTCGATCCTGATTCACGATCGCTTCTTGCCGCTGTTCAGCGTGGTCGATCTGCTGAAGCTGCCGGCGCCGCCCGCGGACACCAAGAACAACGACCTGGCCATCATCGTATGCGAGCTGGAGGGACGCCGGGTCGGCTTCCAGGTGCACCGCATTCGCCGTCGCACCGATCTATTGATTCAAGAGATGCACCCGCGCATCGCCAAGCTGCCCGGCATCGGCGGCATCTCGACCATCGGCACGGACAAGATCGTGGTGGTGGTCGATCCCGAGGGGCTGTTCGATCTGGCCCGGCGCTTCGCCGTGTTCGGCCTGCGGACCCACGCCGTGCGCGTCGCCGAGGAGATCTTCTGATGCGCGAGCACGTCGGCGCCACCTGCGGTGAGTGGTTGATCCTGTTTCCCGCGGAGAACATCGTCTTCATCGAACCGGTGCTCGGCCAGACGCGTTTTTGCGGGTGGATTCACCGCAACCGGACCACCGCCAGCGAACCGGTGCTGGACGTGCGGCGGCTGCTGGGCGTGCCCGATCCGCGCCCGCCGCAAGACGGCGCCATCCTGCGCTGGCGCTCGACGGACGGGGCGCGGCAGCTGACGCTGCTGGTCGACGCGGTCGAGGAGATCGTCAACTGCTACGACAGCGACCTCATCGATGTCCCGATCGTCCCGCGCCGGCTGCGCCCGCTGTGCGATCAGGTGATGAACCACGCCAGCGGCCGGCTGCGCCTGCGCGTGAAGCCGGACGTTCACCTTCCGCTGCAGCTGCCCAGCGAACGCCGCCGGTACGCGCTGTCTCTGCTGGCCTCCTGGTGGGACGGCGCGCATTTCGCCACCGCCGGGGAGCGCACCCGATGAGCGCCGGCGGGCAAAAGCGCGTGCTGGTGGTCGACGACAGCAGCCTCATGCGCAAGCTGATCAGCGAGATCGTGGCGTCCGATCCGGACCTCAGCGTCGTCGACGTGGCCGAGAACGGCAAGGTCGCCCTGCAGAAGGTGCGGCAGCACAAGCCCGACTGCGTGCTGCTGGATCTGGAGATGCCCGAGCTGTCCGGCCTGGACACCATGCGACGCCTTCGCCTGCGCAGCCCGGTCAAGATCGTGGTGCTGTCCCACCTGGGTCACGAGGGCCCGCGCCTGCGCGCCGAGGCCCTTCGTCTGGGCGCCGCCGACGTCATCGACAAGCCCACCGGCGCGGTCAGCCGCGATCTGCGCAACACGCGCGGCAGCTTGATCAGGCAGACGCTCCGTCGGGTCCTGGGCCTGCCCGCCCTGGACGAGCCCGACCGGGAATTGTCGGCGGAGGGGGCGGCGGCCACGGCCAGCGTCCTGTCGATTGACGTCAAGGGGCTGGCCGGGCTGTGCGAGCGCGTCGAGGTGACCGCGCTGGTCGAGCTGCTGAACGAACATCTCGCGCTGGTCGAGAAGGTGATCCGAAAACACGAGGGCATCGTCGACGCGCACGTGGGCGGCTCGACGCTGGCGGTGTTCGGCGTTCCGCAGCGCCGCGCCGATCACGCGCCGCGCGCCGTGGCCGCCGCCGGCGAGCTGCTGGCCGCCTGCGAGACCCGCCGCGCGGAACGTCGAGAGGCCGGCCAGCCGTTCGTCGAGGTTGGCGCCACCATCGTCACAGGCTTTGTCTTCGCCGGCGAGCTGGGCCCGCCACGGGCGCGCCGCTTCCGCACCATGGGCGGGGCCAGCGATCTGGCGGCGCGGCTGGGGCGCCTGACCGAGGGCTATGGCGCCGAGCTGGTCGTCTGCGGCCGCACCCTGGGCGCGGTTGCGGCCTCCACGTCGATCTCCTCGCGCCGCCTTGACGTCGTGCAGCTTGATCCAGAAGGCGAGCCCGTCACGCTGTACGAGCTGCTGCCCGATCCATCAAAAGTCGACGCCGGCGCGCTGGCGGCCTACGCTCGTGGCATGGAGCTTTACGAGGCGGG
>JAXDMH010000625.1:0-10678 GCA_034666225.1 Myxococcales bacterium | reverse complement strand
CTCGGCGGTGTTTCGGCCGCGCCCGTTGATATGAAAGATGACGATCGAACCGGGCTTGGTCTTGCGCAGGACGGTGCGAATCATCTCTTCGGCGCTGACCGTGGCGCTGGGATCGCCCGAGACCACGTCCCACATCACCGCCGGCAGATTGCGATCCTGGGTCACCTCCAGCAGGCGGGGGTTCCACTCGCCGAAGGGCGGGCGAAAGGCCACGCTCTTTTTCCCATAGCGCGACAGCGCCGCCTCGGTCTGATCGATCTGCTCGCCGATGCGCGCGGGGGTCAGGCGGCGCATGTGCGGGTGGTCGTACGAGTGATCGCCGAATTCGATCAGCGTCTCGGCGGCCAGCTCGCCCATGACGTCAGGGTGGGATTCGACCCAGCGCCCGGAGACGAAGATGGTGGCCGGGACGTTCTCGGCGCGCAGCAGCTCAAAAATGGCGCGGTCGAACCCATAGCCCTGGGTGCGGGTGGCGCATGCGTCGAAGGTGATGGCCACGGTCGGCTGATCGGTGGCCACGCGCATGATGGGCGAACGCGCCGAGGAGGCGTCGATCGCCATTTGGACCAGGAAGGCGAGCGCGAGGGACGAGGTCATGGCCATGCCGCTAACCGAGATCGAGAAGCATCACGATCGCATCTTCCTGGTCCTCTGCATAGTAGTTCGGGCGCACGCCGATGGCGCGGAAGGCAAAACGTCGGTAAAGCCGCAGCGCCGCGGCGTTGGAACGTCGCACCTCCAGCGTCACGTACCGACACAGCTCGCGACGCGCAAAGTCGATCATGTGGGCCATCATGCGCGAGGCGTGGCCGGCCCGGCGGGCCTGGGGGTGGGTGGCCAGGTTCAGCACGTGCACCTCGTCGGCCACCAGCCAGTAGTTGGCAAAGCCGACCACCTCGCCGGTGGCCGCGTCGCGCACGATGTCGACGTGCGCCCAATCGCGGGTCAGCTCTTCCAGAAAAACCTGGCGCGACCACGGGGAGCGGAACGAGACCCGTTCGATCTCCATCACCGTGTCCAGATCGGCGGCCTTCATCGGCTCGATCAGGAACGGTTGGGGGGCCTTGTTTAAAGCCATGGCAAAACCTTTGACAGAGGCGGCGCTGACCTTATTCGCCGACGTCCTCAGTCGCAACTTTGGCCTCGCCGGGAACGGCGCCGTGCGCCCGCGCCGCGGCCAGGATGGCGGTCCAAAGACGGCCGACGTTTTCGCCCTTCTGGGCCGACACCAGCAACGGCGCGGCCCGCCCCGCCGTCGGCGCGCCAAACCAGCTGAGACACTGGGCGCGCAGGGCCTGGCGTTCGCGGGCGTTCAGCTTGTCCACCTTGGTGAACACCAGCTGGGCCGGCATGCGCTGGGTCCCCAGCCAGTCATACAGCTGGCGCTCTTCGTCTTCGATCCCGCGGCGGGCGTCGATCAACATCACGAACAGGGCCAGCGTCGGCCGCCCGCGCACGTACCCTTCGATCAAAGGCTGCCACGACTGCCGTTCGGTACGCGATACCTGGGCGTACCCGTAACCGGGCATGTCGGCCAGGCGCAGCCGTTCCACTTCGGGCGCTGCCCCGCGCCCCAGGCGCAGGTCGAAAAAGACGATGCCGCGGGTGCGCCCCGGCGTCTTCGACGTGCGCGCCAACCCGCGGCGCGCCGCCAGTGTGTTCAGCAGCGTCGACTTGCCGACGTTGGACCGACCAGCGATGGCCACCTCGGGTGGACCGAAGGGGGGCAGGCCGCGCACATCGCGCGCTTCGGCGATGAACTCGGCTTCCAACACTGTCGGGACAGATTCATCGCTCTCGGGAGGCACGCGCCTTTAGGGTAGCATCCTCTCGTGGCCAAACGGCTAAAGCTGATCGGACTGACCGGCGGCATCGGGTCGGGAAAATCGACGGTGGCGCGCATGATTGCTCAGCGCGGCGTTCCCGTCATCTACGCCGACGAGCTGGCCCGCGAGGTGGTGGTGCCCGGACAGCCGGCCCACGCCGACATCGCTGCCGCCTGGCCCGACGTCATCGCCCCTGACGGCACCGTCGATCGCAAGCGCCTGGGCGCCCTGGTCTTCCACGACCCGGCGGCGCGCGCCCGTCTGGAAGCGATCACCCACCCGCGCATCCAGGCGCTGTCCGTCCAGCGCGTGGCCCAGCTGGAAAAACAGGGGTGCCCGCTGGCCTTTTACGAGGCGTCGCTGCTGGTGGAGGCCGGCCGCCACCGCGCGTACGACGGCCTGGTGGTGGTGCGCGCCTCGGTCGAAAATCAGGTCCGGCGCGCGGTGGCCCGCGACGGGTTCAGCGAAGCGGAAGCCCGTGCCCGCATCAACGCCCAGCTGCCGCTGGAAGAGAAGGTCCGGGTGGCCACCGCGGTCATCGACAACGACGGCGATCTGGAGGCGACGCGCGCCCAGGTGGCGGCGCTTCTGGACAGCCTTGCCGATTGACAGCTGCGTGGCCAAGCTGCAAACGTCTGTTAACAAATTGCGAGAGGCAGGACATGCGAGCAAGCAACCTGATCCTTGTACTGGCCATTCTGGTGAGCGCTGCCCTGGGCCCAGCGAAAGTCCGGGCCGCCGCGCTGGTAGAGGTGCGAGCGACCAGCGACTGTCCCAGCGCCGCGGCCGTGCAGACGGCGCTGCAAGGGTTGCTGTCGGCCGTTGCCGACGCGCCCGCCTCCGACGTCGCCGACCTTGAAGCTCAAGGCGACGCGGTCGTGATCAGGCTGCACACAGCCGGCGGCGCGTTCGTCGCTGAAAAACGGCTGCCGCCCGAGCTGTCGTGCGCCGAGCGTGCCGCTGCGGCGGCGGTGATTCTGGCCACCTGGGAGGCCCGCTTGCAAAGCGGCGCTCGCGCCTCGCTGCCACTGCCCCCCGCCCAACCGGCGACGCCGGCTGGGCCCCAACCGCCTGCCGCCCCCCGCCCGCCGTCAGCTCCACCAGCGGCGGCGGCGGCATCGACAGCGGAGAACGACCTGACGGCCAGGCCGGCTCTGCCGCCGCCAATGGCCCCCGCGCCGGCGGAAGACGACTCGTGGCGAATCTTCCCCGGGGTCGGCGTCTTTGGATCGTTTCAAGGTGGCGGCATGGGCGCGGGCGCAGCCGTCGAAGCCGAGCTCGCGTCTCCGTCGTCATCGTTCTCGGCCGGCGTAGGGGCCTTCCTCGCCAGCGAGCACCAAGCAGCCTTGAGCAGCGGCCAGGCCGTGTGGTCGCGGATGGGCGGCAGCATTGACGGTCGCTGGCGCAAGCGCCTGGAGGCGATGGACGTCGAATGGCGATTGGCCTTCGTGCTGGCGCGCCTGGAAGTCGAGGGGCGATCGTTTCCCAGCACGGGCTACGACATCCTGGTCGATCCGGGTGCGACGTTCGGCGTACGGCTGATTCCGCAGGGAAAGACGGTCCGTCCGTGGTTGGACCTGGCGGCGACTTACTGGCCGCGCCAGCGCGTTCTCTTCGTGTCGGGCACCGAGGCCGGGGTCACCCTGCCCCACGTCGACCTGATGCTGGGGCTCGGGATGTCTTTCGGCCAGCGGCTGTGAAACGTTTTGCGCTCGAAGCGACATGAGACGCGTGGGGAACCTTTGCCCACGCGAGCCTCACTGTTGCCTGCCAGCCACACCGACGCGGACACCGACGCCGACACCCAACAGGGCGCGCGCCTAGACATCGCGTCGCTGTATCGCCAGCACGCCCGCACCGTGGCGCGCTGGGCCGGGCGTCTGGGAGGCCACGGCGTCGACGTGGAGGACGTGGTGCAGGAGGTCTTCCTGGTGGCCAAGCAGCGCCTGCAACGGTTCGAGGGCCCGGCGCAGGTGAAGACCTGGCTGTATCGCACCACCGAGAAGATCGTGCAGGCCGCCCGTCGCAAGCAGCGTCGCCGCCACTGGCTGTCGCGATCCAGCGAAAGCCCGCCGCCCGGCATGGGTGCGCCCGAACCGGGGCCGGGAGACATCCTGCAGTGCCGGCGCGACGCCGCTTGCGTCTACCGCGTGCTGGATCGCCTCAATGAAAAGCAACGGCGGGTCCTGATTCTGTTCGAGCTGGAGGGGTTGTCGACGCAGGAGATCGCCGATCTGACCGGCGCCCAGCAGGCCACCGTCCGTGTCTGGCTGTTCCGCGCCCGCGCGCGTTTTCTGCAGGAGCACGCCGCCCTGACCGGCGGCGCCGCCCCTGACCCGGTGGAGACCTGATCGTGCGGCCATCGGATCAGGATCCCGGGCGATGGTCGGAGTCACCCGCCGGACAGGAAGCGGCGGAGGACGCATCGGCAGCGATCAAGGATGCCTTCCGTCGCGAACAGGCCTCGCCGCCGGCCTTGACCGATGCGGCGCTGGCGCGCATTGGACGGGTGGTGATCGCCACGCCGGCGCAGGCGAACGGGTTTCGCTTTTTGGTGCGGACGGCGGTCATCGCCGCGCTGTTGCTGGCCACCAGCGGCGGCGTGGTGACGGCCGCCCGCCAGGTGTTGCGGGCGCGCGCGCGCGAGCCGCAGGTTCTGACGGTCAGCGCCCACAGCCATGCTTCGATCACGGGACGGCACCACCGTCGTCTGACGATGGCCGGACCGGGAAAGCTGGAGATCGATCCCAAGAACGATCGCAGCGACAAGACCGACTTCGCGCTGGAGGGTGGGCAACTGACCGTCGAGGCCGGCGGCCAGCCGTTGTCGGTTCGCTCGGGTGACCTGACGGTGACGGTTCCGGCGGATTCATCGGGCGAGATCCAGGCCGCTGACAATGGACAGCCGGCCGCCGTCAAGGCGGTCACAGGGGTGCTGCGTTTGCATCGGCCGCAGGAACCCGACGTTGACGTCACCGTGCGGCCGCAACCGGCTGTGACAGCGACGGGGACCGCGGCACCGCCAGCACCACCGGCGCCGGTCGCGATTGCGGCACCAACGACCACCGACACGACGGCGCCGCCACCGGCGACATCGCTGGCACTGGCAAGGCCGGAGCGGCCAAGATCGACCGGGGCGGAAGCGGCGCTCCTGGCCAAAGCGTTTCGCAGGTTGCGCGCCGACGGGAATGCCACCGCCGCGCTGGCCGCGCTGGACGAGCACGACCGAAAATTCCCGGGCGGCTGGCTGCACGACGAAGCCACCCTGGCGCGGGCGGAAGCGCTGCTGGCGCTGGGTCGGCAGGCCGAGGCCCTGGCACTGCTGGAATCTGTCAGTGGCACGGGGGGCACCCTCACGCGCCAGGTCCGGCTGGCGCGGGGCGAGCTGCTGGCCAAGACCGGACGCTGCGACCGCGCCGTCGAAGACTTCAGCGACGTCTTGCTCACCGCCGAGCAGGACGCCATCGTCGAGCGCGCCCTGGCTGGCCGGGCGACCTGCCTGTGGCGCTCTGGTCGCGCCCAGGAGGCGCGCCAGGACCTGCAGCGCTACGTGACGCTGTTCCCGCAGGGCGCCAGCGCCGCCGAGGCGCGCCGGTTGTTACAGGTGCCGCGATGACGACGTCGCCTGCTGTAACGCCAGCCCCCGATCGGACATTGTGAGTGGGAAGACGATGAGTGGGAAGACGATGAGTGGGAAGACGCCAACATGAAGACTCTGCTGCCAGTCGCTGTCATTTTTGGCCTGCTGCCACCCGCTGTCGCCGGCTGCGACACACACACGCTGGTGGGACGAGAGTGGCCGGCCGGCAGCGGCGGCTCGCCCGACGCCAGCCCGCCGGAAATGTCGACAACCCCCGGCAACAACGACGCCTCGCCATCCTTCGTCGATCCCGGGACCCTGCCGGGCAAAGACGAGGACGCCGCCCCCAGCTATGATGCCAGCACGCCCGACGCCGGTCCTCCGCTGAACGTTGACCCACCGTTTTCCATTCCTGAGCGACTGGTTGGTGAGTGGACCGGGTACTTCCAGGCCTATCAGCTACGGTCGGGATCCGACGCCATCACCATCGACCTCGTGCGGAGACCTGGCCAATCGGATTTCATTTCAATCACACTGGGAAGCGGGCCTGCGCCGATGATGTCGGGCTCCGACCCGCTTTCGCCGGTGACCATGGGCAAACCGGAGCGGTTTTCTCCCGAATATTTCGAAAGCTTCTCCTACACCGCTCATCAGGTGAAGTGGCGCGACACCCGGCTGACGTTTCAGATCGCCATCGCCGAGCCATATGGGCCCTGGTGCGGCACGCAGAAGAGCTTCTTCGACCCACGGTATGGGACGTACAACTGCATCCCCGGCACTGGCGGCACTTATGACCCTGACAGCAATCTATGCCTGGCCGGCAGCGATGAGGTGGTGGTCCCCTGCCCGCGGTATTGGGCGTGCCTCGCCCACGACTGCGACTGTGGCGCGAATGGTTGCGTCGCTGCGGTTAGCCCGCTGGCCACCTTTGACGTCACCTTCGAACCATTCGTCAGCGGCGCAACGGATCTCGACGGATCACACAGCTTCCGCCTCACCCGCACGGTGACCGACGGCGGTGCGCCGGAGTCCGGTCAGTAAACCGCTTCGGGGTAACCGCGGCCATGACATTGGTGTTTGGGTAGGACGCCATCATGAAAACTTTGACGACGGGTGTGTTGACCGTTTGCTTGCTGGCCGCGGCCGGTTGCAAGACGCAAACGCTGGTGGGACGAGAAAGGCCGCCGTCGGATGGCGGGTCTGGCGGGATGCCCAACAGCAACGAAGATGCATCCTCACCGTCACCTGACGTGGGAAATCCACCGGGCAATAGAGAAGATGCTGCCGCCAGCGGCGACGGCGAAAGCGACAGCGACGGCGACGGACGTGAGGCCAGTCCTCCGCCGGATCCCAATCCACCGTTTACGATCCCGGACGCTTACGTCGGTGAATGGACCGGGTACTTCCAGGCGTTCACCCTGAGATCGGGATCAGATGCCATCGCCCTCAACTTGATCCGCACGCCGGGGGCGCCCGATCGAATCACGGTCGTGCTGGGCGTCGGCACGCCACCTGTGCTGACCGGTCCCGATCCGGTATGGCCAACGACGAACGCGGTCCGGACGGCAGACAACTTTCCGGCTTACTACGAGGGGATGGTTTACGACGGCCACGAGGTGAAATGGCGCGACAACCGACTGACGTTTGCCATCTCGGCCAACGACGCCTTTCGCTTCTGGTGCCCCATGCAAAAGAGCCTGCTCGAAAGCGATGGGGCTGCCTATAGCTGTGCGTCCTACATGATCTTCCTCAGCGACAATGGCTGTACGTCAGCCGGTGTCCCGATTTCCTGTGCCCAATGGAATGCGTGCCGGGAAGGTTTTTGCGCTTGCGACGCAAAGGGATGCCAGGCGCACTACCATCCCAGCATTCTCTTCGACATCACCTTCGAGCCACCACCCGTCATCGGCGCGGCCAGTCTCGGCAGCACGTTTCGTATCACCCGCAAGCCGACCGACGGCGGCGTGACCGAATCAGGTCAGTAAATCGCTTCGGGGTAACCGCGGCCGGGGCGAGCGAACAGGTAACCCTGGCAGAGGTCGCCGCCCAGGCCGACCAGCGCGTCGCGCTCGCCGGGGGTCTCGATGCCTTCGCCGATGATCAGGATCCCCAGCTCAGCACAGAGAGTCACCACGGACCCGACCAGCCGTTGCTTCATGGCCGAGCCTTCGATGCCGCGGATCAAAGACATGTCGACCTTGACCACGTCCGGTTCAAGCTGCGTGAAGCTGGAGAGGCCCGAATAGCCGGCGCCCAGATCGTCGAGGGCGATGCGATAGCCGAGCGAGCGCAGGCGGGCCATGCGCGCCGGAAGGTCGGACACCGAATCCAGCGTGGCGCGTTCGGTGATCTCGAAGACGATCTGGTCGGAGAACGGACGCAGCGGCGCCGATTCTTCGTAGAGGCCAGCGTCGCCCAGGTCCGACGGGTGCAGGTTGACGAACATGTGTCCGGGCGGCGCGGTGGTACGCAAAGCATCGGCGATCTGCACGCGAATGGCGCGACCCAGCTCGTGCACGCGACCCAAGCGTTCGGCGGCGTCGAAGAGATCCAGCGGGCTGCGCAGGGTCGGCTCGTCGTTTCTCACCAGCGCTTCGTGGGCGAAGATGCTTCGCTGCGACCACGAGACGATCGGCTGCTGCGCCACCCACATCGTCGACAGCGCGCTGGCGAATCGCTTGTCCAGGCCGACGCGATCCAGGCCCAGGCGTTGATTCGCCTGCGACGCGGCCAGCGCTTGCCGGCGCGCGCGCGCCACGCTGTGGGCCCGCAAGGCCAGGCTGACGGTGTCTTCCAGGACTTTGCTGGTAATCGGCTTGATAAGATAGCGGAAGGCGCCGTAGTCCAGCGCGCGCACGGCGCTCTCCAGCGCCGGGGCGTTGGTCAGCAGGATCATCGGCACGTCCTCGTCGCGCTCGCGGACCGAGGCAAGCAGACTGAGCCCGTCGAACTCGGGCAAGGCCACGTCGCTGACGATGACGTCGAACGCTTCGTTCTCCATCAGACGTTCGGCGGCGCGCCCGTGGTTGGCGACGGCGACGTCGTACCCGGCGGCGGACAACAGACGGGCATAGGCGCGCGTGGCCAGTGGGTCATCGTCCACAACCAACACGTGCCCGCGCACGGCTGCTGGAACGGGTGAAGCACCAGGCTCGGCAGCATCCGCGATGCGGTTCAAAGCCATTCGGGCTGTGTATCGACATCCGTCGGGAAAGCCTTAAGCTCCTCGCTAAGACCCCACGATCCCTGACGTTTCATCAGGGAGTTTCCTTGTCGACGCTAGTTCACCCGAAACGGAATGTTGGCGGTCCCGGCGTGCCCCTTGCCGTCCAGCACGTAAACCAGCAAGCGATACTGGCCGGACTGAGCGGGGGCGGTGACGGTCAGCGTGGGGGTGCTTCCCTTTTGCGGCGTGCCGACGCGCGGCTCGCGCGGTTCGGGGGCGCCCTTCAGATCGGGCTGGGCCGGGTCCTGCAAGATCTCCCAGACGTACGACAGCGGGTCGCCTTCCGGATCGGTGGCGGTGACCTGGGCCGGCACCGACTGTCCGGCGTTCAGCGCGACGTTCATGATCGCGGTTTTTCCACCCAGCGTGATCGCCGTGACGTCGGGGGCGCGATTGGCCGGATAGCCACCCGACCATTCAAAGGCCATGACGTCGACGGTGGGCAGCGTCTCTGACATCAGGCCCAGATCGCCGTTGTTCTCCAGAAACATCCCGTACCAGGTCGGCGTTCGTTCGATCTTCTGGCCCCACAGGAAGACGTAATCGCCCAGGATGCGGCCCGTGTGGGCGAAGCTTTCGTAACGAACCTTGTAGACGCGCGACTTGGCGCCGCTGGTCTCTTCGATGGGCCGGGCCCAGCTGGTGTTCGGTGATTCCCAGTGGCCGGTGGGCCCCCACTCGGTGACGATACCGGACCGGTGAAGGTCGACCGGGCGACGTCGCTGTTGGTGTTGACGACGGCGGCATAGCTGTTGATGCCGATGGCGTCGATGCCCTGCGACCACTGCACCATGTTGTTGATGGACGTGACGTTGGCGCCGGCGAAGACGGTGATGACCGGGTGGTTGGGATCCTGCTGGTGAATCAGCTGCGCCAGCTGGCCGATGAAGGCCCAGGCCGGCTGCGTGTCGGCGCCCAGGTTGGTCTCGTTGCCCAGCGCCCACATCAGCAGCGCCGGGTGGTTCTTGATCGTCGACAGAAGACTGGTGACCTCGGCCCGCTTGCCGGCCGTGTACCCGGCGTTGGCGTAATCGTTCGGGTCCTTGGACAGCTCAATGCCGAGGAGCACGGTCATGCAGTGACTCTTGGCGCCGTCGAGGATCCCCATCGCGCCGTCGCTGCCGAACGTGCGCGTCGAGTTGACGCCGTACTGCTGGGCCAGCGCCAGGTTCGCTCCGCCGGCGATGCCTTTGATGTAATAGGCGGCGCCATCGCGGGTCAGCGCGAACGTCGCGCCGTTCTTGGCCACCTTCACCACGCCGGCGCCGGACAGGCCGGTCGCGGGACAGGACGATCCGTTGCCGGCGTCGCCCGACGCGCCGCCGGTCCCGCCACCCAGATCGCCGGGACCGCCGTCGGGTTTGACGGCGCCGCCGGTTCCGCTGCTGCCGCCTGTGCCCGTCGTGCCTCCGGAGCCGGCGTCGACGGGCGCACCGCCGCCAGCACCGCCGCTGCCGGTAGCGCTCCCGCCGCTGCCGCTGCTGGCGCCGCCCGACCCGGTCGCCGCGGCGCCACCGGTGCCGGTGGTGGCCCCGGCCCCGCCGGCCCCGCCCGAACCGCTGTTTGTGTCAGAGCCGCCACCGCTGCCAGACGCTGAGCCGCCTGTGCCGGTCGTCATCCCCTTGGGCGAATCGTTCGATCCACACGCCCCAGCCAGAAGCCAGATCGTCGACGCAACCAACCCCCACCGCACCCCTTTGAACTGGCTCATGGCTTTTATCCTTCGCGTGCCTTTCGTGCTGTTGCCGTGGTGCGCAGTCGCAGCGCGTTCAGTCGAATGAAACCGCCGGCGTCGCGCTGGTCGTAGGCCCCACCATCGTCCTCGAAGGTGACGATGTCCATCCGGTACAGCGAACGCGGCGCGGTTCGCCCGATGGTCGTGGCGCTGCCCTTGTACAAACGCAGGCGGGCCGTGCCGGTCACCGGTTCATTGACGGAGTCGACCAGCTTCTGCAGCGCCTCGCGCTCCGGTGAGAACCAGAACCCGCGGTAGACCAGGCCGGCGTACTCGGTGGACAGGCTGTCGCGCAGCCGCATCGCCTCGCG
>JAXDMH010000624.1:0-4444 GCA_034666225.1 Myxococcales bacterium | reverse complement strand
GGTAAACGCGGCGGACTTAAAATCCGCTGCTGCGAAAGCGGCTTACGGGTTCAAGCCCCGTCCCCGGCACCGCGGAATCGTTTTGTGAACCCCGCTATCGAGTGCGTGCGAGGCTCGTGGCCCGGGCCCTTGCCGACGCCGACGCCTTGCCGAACAGCGCGACGAGATCCTCCACCGCTCGCACGGCGACCTTCGTGTCCACAAGCTCGGCTTGTCCCGACCGACAACGCCAGGTTCTGCCTTGCGGGATGGCATCCGACCGGCCGGCCGCTGCAGGCTACCGCTTCCGCGTTGAAGCGAGCAGAGCGACGTCGGCCAGAGCTTTGGGTCGGGCCGAGGCCCTCTTGTGCTCCAGCAGGGCCTTCCGGCCGATAACGGGGACGATCATGCCGGCGACGGTCACGAACCGCCTCCCACGGTTGGCTCGAGCGAAAGAGACGCCGCTGATGCCCGTCAGTATGTCGATACGTCTCGGCTTTCGACCGAGCATCCAGACCCGGTTCCGTTCGGCCAGCTCTCGCGCCGGCGGTGCAATCCGGCCGAATCCGAACTCAACGAGTGCCGCGCGGACCCTTCTTGCGTTCGCGAGGCTGGGGAGCACGAACACGTCCAGATCCGCGGTAAATCGCGGTTCGGCGTGAACCGCGATCGCGTGTCCCCCGATCAAAAGGAATCGGGTTCCCGTCGAGATCAGCGCAAGCAAGAAATCGCGCCAGTCGTCGTTCAGGCGCAAAGTCCGCGAACCAGGCACACCGGAGCTCTTCGACGACGTTGAGGCGATCTTCAGCGGTCGTGGCCGCAAGGTCGGCGCTGTCGAACGTTTCGCTGTCATCGAGATTCGCGACGCGGATTATGCGAGCAACGCTCACATGGCCAACGATACTCCATCGGGGGCGACGCGACCAAGCCTGCAGTTCTCATGAATTCCGAGCTGGTGGGCGCGTTCCCCAACTACTTCAAGAACCACCCAAATTGCGTGAAGAACAACAGCTGCGCCGGCGTGTTCGCGGCCTGCAACTCGAACTGCCCGGCGCCGACCGACGCCGATCGCGCGGTGCCGGTGCCGGCCTGTGATGGAGCCGCCGGGCAGTGGGCCGGGTGCCGCGGGACCGGCTGCCTGGTCTGCAGCGAAACCACGCGGGCCTATCCTTATTACTTCGTGAATCACCCGGGCTGCGTGAAAAACCTCACCTGCGAAGGGTCGTTCTTTACCTGCAATGCCAGCTGCCCGGCGCCCACCGAGGCCGACAAGCGCCCCGCCCCCGGCCAGTGCATCGGAACGCCCGGTCAGTGGAACGCCTGTCGCGGCGACGGTTGCTCGGTCTGCAGCGAGAGTCTGACCAACCACCCCTTTTACTTTCACCACCATCCCAGCTGCCATCGCAACGATCTGTGCGGCGACCAGCTGTTCACCTGCAATGACAGTTGCCCGGCACCCACGGACAAGGAAAAGTCGCCGCCCGCCGGTACCTGCAACGGCACCAGCGGACAGTGGGCGGGCTGTCGCGGCAACGGATGCTCGGTGTGTGCCGAGAAGCTGACGGCCTTCCCCAACTATTTCAAGAACCACCCGAGCGGCTACGTCGCCTCGTTCTGGCCGCTGTTTGGCGTGTTCGACCTGGGTATTTCCGGCCCCCGCGCGCTTGGATATTATCTGGATCAGGCGCTGGACCCGAATTTCGGCGCAAAGACCGCGCTGATCCCCTTCTATCGATCGGCCGGTTGTATCCCGGAGCTGTCGCCGGACGGGATGGTGCAACCCGTGGGGTTCCGGCCAGGCGGGGATCTGGATCCACACCACCGCTATCACAATCACTTCTCGTTTCTGCAGACGGCCGCCAATCATCGACAGCCGGATGAAGACGCTGCAGAACGAGAGCCGCAGAGGGTTGAGCTTCCCCATCTCATTCCGCATCTTCGGCAAGAGGATCTCGAAGCGCTTCTGGATCTGGAAACGCCGCTACCAGAACCTGAAGGACACCAACACCAAGGACCAGGCCGACTACGTTTACGAGAACGTATCGACCGCGCCTCCGCCGGTCATGGGGAGCCTGCGGTTGTGTTCGCTGGGTAACTGACCTTCCCGCCGGACAGTGCGCCCGCCGCCCCATGTCCGTGAGGTCTTTGATCCCACGACTTCGGAGGGGCGGCGGGCGGCTTTTTCAGACGCCGTTCGGGATCGACTCGCACACGCCGTAGCAGACCGGCAGGCAGGCGCGGCCGGCTGGCGCGTCGCAGCCCAAGCATTCACCGCGGGCGGTCGAGCACTGCTGGCTGGGCTCGCAGTCGTGGTTGGTCACGCAGCGCGCGGGCTGGGGCTGGGCAACGCACGTTCCCCAGCAGGAGGTGTCGCAGAAGCCCGCGACATCGCAGCTGGGGCTGCGGCCGCACACGCCCAGGACGGTTGTGCAGATTGTGTCGGCCGGACAGTCGCTGGTGGCGTGGCACCCCGCCGGCGGCGTGACGACCTCGCAGATCGCGGTGGGCGGCTGCGTGTCGACGACCACGCACTGTCGGTCAGGACCGCAGAAGATCGCTGCGCAGGGGCTCGTCTGGCCGCACGACGGCTTGTCGCTGGAACCATGAGCGTTCCCGACCTGGACGGGACTGACAGTGTCGGCGACGTCTTCCGGTGTTTCACAGCCCGCCACCGCGACGGTGGTCAGGGCCAGGGCGGCGATGATGCCGATGGCGGAGGGCGAACAAGCAAGGCGAGGAGAATAATTGCTGCGCATGGGACCTCGTTTTCGGGGACCGGTCAGGGTTATGTGCGTCGCGGCGGTGACCGTTCCGTCGCGACGATCGACGGAATCAGCAAGCGTCGGGCCATGCGGAAAAATCGGCCGCCGGGCACGTGTGAGCGACCGATGAACGTCCGCCGCGCGTCCGATCCCCGACGGACACTGCGCGGATTCCTCAACAAACTGAGGAAACCGAACGGCAGTCGCGATGCCGGTCTTTACACCGCCTGTGCGCGGAACGTGACCGCAACCACCCAGCGACTCGCCGGGCGGCGCCCGTGCGCCGAGACGAATGGGGCCGACGCCCTCACCCGGCACCGCCTCGATGCGAAGCGGCCGATTTGGGAAAGACACGCGCCAGGATCGTCCGTTTCTCTTCGGCACACCGGCTGCCGATGGACAGTAAAAAAACAAAATTGACCGAAAAATGATCCACTAACGATCTCGATGCCGTCTTTGTTGGCAAGACAAATCTTGGAAGCACGATGTCCGTCCGAAAAAGAAGCGCGCCGGACCAGCGGCAAAATCCTGCTGCTCACCGGCAACAAATTCGGTCAGCCGGGAACTTCACAGCGTGCGACAACGACAGACAGCACATGAGAACGTCGCCCCCCTGACGCTCTCGATGCCTTAACTCTGTTCGCTATTGTCACGGCGACTCGACGCCGTCGCTGGCTGGGTTGGTTCAAGCGAGCGGCGTCGATTCCTGGTGCGGTTTTTCGCTCATTAAAGTTAGGAGCGGCCCACCGGAAGGCGTCCATCACCCGATCGCTTAAACAGCCATCGAGCGGCAATCGATCCGTGGTCGTCCCGGGAACGCAAAGTGGAAGGACTCAGTAATGAAGGGTGTCACTGGCATCGGTACCATCGCATCGATTCTGTTCCCGCTCGCGCTCGTCGCGGGCTGCGGTATTCAGCCGCTGAACCACGGCGCCGCCACGCCGGTACCGGGGCGCGATCCCAACGCGCCGCCCACCACGGCCATCCTCTCTTCGGCGCGACCCATCGAGCTGGACCCGAACGACGAAAGCGCCACCACGGCGGACCCCTGCGAAAAAACGCTGCGTGACAAGACGGACATCCTCACGGCCTATTGCGCGCGCTGCCACTCGGGCCCGGCCGCACAGGCGCAAGGGCTGCCGCCCTGGAACTTCGTCCTGGACGACAATCGCCTGATCAGCGAACAGTTCACCCGCGAGCAGCAGCCGCCGCAGCGTTACGTGATCCCCGGCGACCCGATGCGGTCGGTTCTGTACGTCCGGGCCGTGGTCCTGCGGGACATGCCGCCGCAGCCGACTGACCTGGGCACGCCCCGCAATCCGGCGCCCACGCTCTCGGACGCATCGGTGCTGCGCGACTGGATCGAACACTGCCTGCCCGGCGCGCCGCCGCGGCAGCCGCCCTCGGGGGGCCAAAATGTCGACGGCGACGGCGGCGGCAACGGCGGCGATGACAACAAGGCCGACGCTGGCGACGACCCGGCCACCACCACCCCGCCGGCCATGCCGCACCCAGCGGACGCCGCGTCCGACGCCGGAGCCAACCCCCCGGCCACCGACGGTGGGGCGTCCAATGTTCCGACCGATGGACCTGCACCGGAGGTACAGGATGCGCGCCGCCGCCGTGGGTAACGTTGGCCGATCGTTGATCGGCGCCACGGCGCTGGTCGCCGCCGTCGCTGGTTGCCAGGACCCGCACCCCAT
>JAXDMH010000623.1:0-2924 GCA_034666225.1 Myxococcales bacterium | reverse complement strand
ATCGCACCGGGATCGCCCTTCTCAACGCCGCGCGCGCCCAGGCTCCCGATCAGTTTCGCTGGCGCACGGAGCCGTACGAGTTCGTTTCGAATCCGGTGGCCATCGACCTGCTGACCGGCAGCGACGTCGTTCGCCGGGCCATCGATGACGGCGTTTCCACGGCGGAGATCGCCGCCACACTGGTGCCGTTCGAGACGACGTTTTCCGACGGGCGCGCCCCGTTCCTGATGTACGAATAGGCAAGGACGATGCGCGTCGCGCTTTTCGGTGGGAGCTTCAATCCTCCCCATGTGGCCCATCAGCTGGTGGCGCTGTACGTGCTGGAGACGGCCCCCGTCGATCAGCTGTGGTTCATTCCCTGTTTCCAGCACGCCTTCGGCAAGCCGCTGGCGCCGTTCGACGATCGCTTTGCCATGTGTGGGCTGGCGGCGGCGGCGCTGGGGCTGCGGGCACAGGTCAGCGACGTCGAACGCGAGATCGCCCAGCCCAGCCGGACGCTGATCACCGTGCGCGCCCTCATGGCCCGCCATCCCGAACATCAATTCAGCTGGATCGTGGGCGGCGATCTGGTGCCCGAGATCGACAGCTGGTACGGCGCGGCCGAGCTGCGTCGAACCGTGCCGTTTCTGATTGTCGGCCGCGCGAGCGCGGCGCTGGGCCGCACCGGTGCGGCGGTGTCAGCGACGGTGATGATGCCGGCTGTCAGCTCGACCGATGTGCGACGAGCGTTGGCGGATGGAAAATCCGTTGAGGGACTCGTGCCGCGGACCGTTCTCGATTACATATACCAGCGAGGGCTATACCAAGCCCGGGAGCCAGAATGACCAGCGAGATGTCCGAGATCGAAGTGAACGCGAGGGCCATCAGCGAAGGGCCGGCCGAGCCGACCCCGGTTGTGTTCATCATGGGGGCCGGCGTCGTCGGCACGGCCCTGGCGGCGCGCCTGGTGCGGGCGGGCGTGCCGGTGGCAGGGCTGCACGGGCGCCAGGTCGAGCTGTCCGACGCGGCCAGCGCCGTCTCGGGCGTTCTGGCCAGCACCGGCGAGATCCCGGAGATCTTCTCTGAATCGGAGGTCATCATCATCTCGGTGCGCGACGAGCGCATCCCCGAGGTGGCCGAGCGGCTGGTGCGGGAGAAACGCCTGCGTCCCGATCAGGTGATACTGCACACGTCGGGGGCCAACGCGTCGGCGCAGATCTTGTCCGCCGCCCGCCCACACGTGCGCGCCGTCGGCACACTGCACCCGCTGGTGTCGTTCGCTGATCCGCACGTCGCCGTCGAACAGATCCGCCACATCGCCTTCGGCCTGGAAGGCGACAAGCCCGCCGTGGACGTGGCCACGCGCCTGGTGCGCGCGCTGGGGGCGACGGCTGTCTATCTGAAGGCGGAAAACATGCCGCTTTATCACGTGGGCGCGGTCATCGCCGCGAACTATGTGGTGGCGCTGGCCGACATGGCGCAGGGACTGTTGACCAAGGCGGGCGTGCCGCAGGAACAGGCGCTGCCGGCGCTGATTCCGCTGCTATCCAGCGTGGTGCACAACCTGGCCCACCTGGGTTTGCCCGGCGCGCTGACCGGTCCCGTCGAACGCGGCGACGTCTCGTCGGTCGAGCAGCACCTGCATACCCTGGAGGCGAAGGCGCCCGAGATGCTGGAGCTGTATCGCCTGCTGGGACGCGACGTGTTGCGGCTGGCGCGGTTGAAGCGTCCACTGGATCCGGCGGCGGCGGCGCGTCTGGAGGCGCTGTTCGCCAGCGGTGGTGATGCGTCGGCGGCCGGCGACAGCGGTGGCAACAGTGGAAGACCGACGGCCAAGAAAAAGCGCTGAGAGCGACCGCCCTTCGGTTATAGACTGAGGCTCATGATGCGGAAGCAGTCTCTTGTCGTCGCCAGCGTTGGTCTAGCTGTCGTCCTTGCAACGGTTGCGGTGGCGGGCGTCGCGTCGGCGGGCGGCCCCGAGGACGTGTTCAAAGGGAAGATCATCATCACCAAGAAGCGCTTGCCGATGAAGTTCTCGTCGCAGGCCGCCTTCATCAACGAGCTGAAGAACTCCAAGATCGACAAGGTCTGGCCGACCGAAGAAAAGGACGCCGACCACGGCACCTGGAATCTGGAGTACATCGCATTTTTCGCCCAGCCGCTGAACGACAACGAGATCCAGGTCAAGTTCTATGACATCACCGGCGGCGATCGAAAGTACGTGGCCGGCGATCCGCAGTACACGCGCGAGAAAGGGTCGCGCATCTTCGGCTCCAGCATCCAGCTGGCAAAGCCGGAGTTCGACGTACGCAAACACTATCTGATGACCGTCGAATCCGGACACCGGGTCATCGCGCAGACCATGTTTTGGCTGCTGGGCAAGGGTGCCAACTACAGCGGCAAGGTCGAATTCTCCGACGAGGAGACCAAGGCCAAGTAAGCGCCGGGCCGCCCGGTGGCGCGCCCCTGGGCAGCGGCCGCCGCTGTTCGCTTGTTTGACGATGTCGGCGGGAGGCGTTATCTACGACGTCTCGTGAGAATTCTCCCCCTGGTGGTGTTGATTTGCGCGCTGGCGCCGCAGGCGCGCGCAGCGCCGAAGAGCAAGCCGCTGGCGCCGGCGGCCCTGGAAAAGCTGCGCGGTGAGCTGCGCGGCGAAGACGACGACGACGCCGTGCAGGCGGCCAAGCAGCTTGCTGAATCGGGTAGCGCTGCCGCCACCGACGCCTTGATCAGCATGCTGGCGACCGGAACCACGCCGGCGCGGGCGCAGGCGGCCCTGGATGGTCTGGCGCCTCACGGAACGGCCAAGGCGCTGGACGTCTTGATTCTCTATGCCGGCCATCGCAACGCCGAGCTGCGCGTGCGGGCGGTCAAGGCGCTGGGCGCTGTTGCCGACCGCCGGGTGACGGCGGTGCTGGTGGAACGGCTAGGCGACAGCGATGCCA
>JAXDMH010000622.1:0-2512 GCA_034666225.1 Myxococcales bacterium | reverse complement strand
CGTTGATCAACGAGACACCGTTGTACTCGGTGGCGTTGGCGATGCGATCGACCTCGCTGACCAGCGCCGTGACCTCGTTCTGGATATAGCCGCGCTCGGTGTTGCTGATCCCCGACGACGCCGATTGGGTGGCCAGCTCGCGCAGGCGGGTGAGGATGTTCTGCGTCTCGTTCAACGACGATTCGGCTGTCTGGGTGATGTTCAGCGCGTCGTTGGCGTTTCGAACCACCTGGTTGTAGCTCCTGATCTGGGCCCCCAGGTTCACCGAGATGGCCAGCCCGGCCGCATCATCCTGGGCATTGTTGACGCGAAAGCCCGAGGATAGCCGGGCCAGGGACCGGCTGAGGTCCGTCTGGGTGTTCATCAGATTTCTCTGAGCGATCAGAGAGCTGATGTTGGTTTGAAATGACATCGCCATGGATAAAACTCACTCCAGGCGTCTGACCGACCAGACCTTTTCCGCCTTATCCTGGCTTTCGGCACGCTCCTTAGAACTGATAAGGGCAGCGCCTTGATTTGACGCTCATGGCTCTACAAAGCGCCAAAGTCCGGTGGCCCACATCGAGCCGACGAAGACGCTGTGGGTACCGTCGGAGGTCACGGCCACGCTGTTCGGGCCCCACACCAGTCCGTCCGGTAGCGTGGGCCCTTTCGTCCAATTCGTTCCCGGCTGCGCGGCCGTCTGAAACTGCGGCCCTCCCTCCTTGAGGCCGCAGCTGGCGCAAGCCCAGCCCCACATGGCGTAGACAGTCTTCGCCGAGCCCCAGACGATGGCCTCGTTGCCCATCGCCACCCGGGTCCAGTTCGCGCCCAGATCCGTGCTGCGATACACGCCGGCGCCGGCGACGGCCTGCCCGCCTGCGATGAACAGCGTCTGTCCGGTCTGATAAAGCTGCGAGCCGCCGTGCGCGTGCTGCAATCCTTCGATGCCTTTGGGTTTGCCCCAGCTGGCGCCGCCGTCGCTGGTCATCACCGCCGAGCCGCCGTTCTGGGCGATGGCGAACCAGGTCTTGCGCGTCGTCGCGGCAGCGCCGGTGTCGACGAAGAACGGAAACCAAGAGATGCCGCCCGCGGGCCAGCCGGTGCCCGACGCCAGCTTCCAGGTCTCGCCGCCATCCGTGGACTCCGCGAGCTTGTCAGCCTCGTGAAAGCCGGTGATGAGGTGCGTGGCATCGTTTGGATCGACGACGATCGAATAGAAGCTGACGTCGATCTTCTCCGGCAGCGTGCCCGTCAGCTGGAAGGTGAGCCCGCCGTCCGTGGATTTGAAGACCTTCTTGTCGCCGGCGGCGTTGGCCATCCACAGCGTCGCGGGCGTCGTCCCCGCCACCGCCAGCACATGACCAAGCGGCAGGTAGGGCGGGTTGGGCTGACTGTTCAGCATCGCCCATGTCTTGCCGTAGTCGATGGACTTCCAGATCGAGCCATAGCCGCCGACGTACAGATCGCTGGGGCGCGCCGGATCAACGACGATGTTGCCGACGCCGAAACCGCCCGCACCGGTGAACAGCGACGCCGGCATCTCCGGTGAGGTCACGTTCTCCCAGACCCCCGGCGTGCCCGTCGCCGGCTTCAGCACGACGTCGGGTTTGCCGCCGCTGCTGTCGATCCCGGCGTCGACGCTGATGCCGGCTCCGTCGGGCGTCGCCGCGCCGTCGGAGCTGGCGTGGCCGCCCCCGCAGGCCACCGGAAAAGCCACACTGAGGCAAAGAGCAACGAACGGTCTCGTCATCTGTCGATTGTAAACGGAAATCTGGTTTCTTTCGCTGTCGGTCTTCAGGCAAGTCCCGGATCAGCCGAGGGGGATGCCGCCCACAGGGCTGTCCACCGCGACAGGACCCACTAACGACTCAACGAAATCTACCGAAGGGACTTGAATGAATAAGATCCACGCTCTTTTCCTGGCCTCCGTCATCGCCGGCTGTGGCAGCAGCACCAGCACCAGCAGCAATCCGCCCCCCGCGCCCGAGATGAACTCTGTCATGGTGACCGCCGCGGCGGGAGGCACGGTGGCGGCCGGTGGCGGGTCGCTGGCCATCCCCGGTGGCTCGCTTTCGGCCGACACGATGGTGACGGTCAGCAGCGCCGCGCCCGCCGCGGGCACGCCCGACGCCGCCACGATCAAGGGCATGGTTTACGACTTCGGTCCCAGCGGCACGACGTTCAGCACGCCCGCGATCCTGAGCTTGCCGGCGCCCAGCGCCAGCCCGCCGGCCGGCCAGAAAGCCGTCATCTCGACGCTGTCCGAGGGCGCGACAGCGTGGAGCGATCTGCCGACCACCGTCGCTGGCGGAATGCTGACGGCGCCCGTGGCGCACTTCTCCGGCTTCAGCGTCCGCTGGGTCGTCGTGGGCGGCGCGAACGTCGACTGCGCGGCCGCGAAGGCGCCCTGCGGCGGCTCCCTCGTCGGCAACTGGACCTTCGCCGCGGTCTGCGTGACCGACGGATCGGCCACCGCGCAACCCATCGACAAGTGCCCCACCGGCACGGCCACCAAGACTGTCAAAGCGCA
>JAXDMH010000621.1:0-6496 GCA_034666225.1 Myxococcales bacterium | reverse complement strand
CGCCCTGGGGGTTTTGACGGGGCTGAACCTGCTGAATTACATCGACCGGTTCATCCCGTCGGCGGTGTTGCCGTCCATCATCGCCACGCTGCACATCAGCGATAGCCAGGCGGGGTCGCTGCAGACGCTTTTCATCCTGACCTATTCGGTGGTGTCGCCGGTGGCCGGGTGGCTGGGCGACCGCCACGCGCGGTTTCGACTGGCGGCGCTGGGCGTCTTTGTCTGGAGCGCGGCGACGGTCGGGTCGGGCCTGGCCCCCACGTTCGTGGCGCTGGTGGCGGCGCGGTCGCTGATCGGTGTCGGCGAGGCCAGCTATTCGGTGGTGACGCCGTCGCTGCTGTCGGATTTTTATCCGCCCGAACGGCGCGGGCGCGTGCTGGCATTTTTCTATGCGGCCATTCCTGTCGGATCGGCGCTGGGCTATGTCCTGGGCGGCGCCATCGAGGCGGCCCTGGGCTGGCGGTGGGCTTTCTTCATCGCCGGGGCCCCGGGCGCGGTGCTGGCGGCGGTGCTGCTGTTCCTGCGCGAGCCGCAACGCGGGCGTTACGACCCTGTCGTCTCCAAGACGTCGGTGCTGGCAGCGGCGCAGGCGACGACAGGCCAGTGGCTGCGCGCGCTGGGGCAGCGGCGCAGTTACGTCTACAACACCGTCGCGCAGACCATCTATACCTTCGCCATCGGCGGCCTGGCGGGGTGGATGCCCACCTATTTCGTGCGCGAGCGTCACCTGCCGCTGAAGACAGCCGACCTGACGTTCGGGGGCGTGCTGCTGGCGGCCGGTTTCGCCGGCACGCTGCTGGGCGGGCGCCTGGGCGACGTGATGGCGCGGCGCGGGCGCGACGGATACTTCGTGATGTCGGGCGGCGCGTTGCTGCTGTCCCTGCCATTCACGCTGCTGGCGGTGTTGTCGCCGACGCCTGCTATCTTTTGGCCGGCGATGTTCGTGACGCTGCTGCTGCTGTTTCTCAACACCGGTCCTTTGAACGCGGCGATGGCGAACGTCCTGCCGGCTGATCTTCGAGGCCGCGGGTTCGCGCTGTACACGATGTCGATCCACCTGTTCGGGGACGCGGCGTCGCCGTGGCTGATCGGCGTGACGTCGGATCGCATCGGCCTCAAATACCCGGTTCTGGTCACCGGGACGCTGCTGACGGTGTCGGGGGTGGTGCTGCTGATGGGACGGCGGGCGCTGATCCGCGATCTGGAGGCCGTCGGTTGAAAGCAGCAGCCGCCAGCTATGACCGCGAACTGGAGTCGGCCTGCGTGGTGGCCTTGCAGGCGGCCCAGCTGATCATGCGCCACCGGGCGGCCGGCCTGATTGTCGATAGTAAACCAGGCGATGAACCGGTCACCGACGCCGACCACGCGGCGAATCTGATGATCGTCAACCACCTGCGCGCCGAATTTCCCGACGACGTCATTCTTTCGGAGGAGATCCCCGACGATCGGTCGCGCCTGGGGCGGCCGCGCGTCTGGATGGTGGATCCCATCGACGGCACGCGCGATTTCATTCTGGGCGACAACGGCTTCGCGGTGATGATCGGCCTCTGCGTCGACGGGCGCCCCCTGGTGGGCGTGGTGGCGCAACCGACGACGGACAAGCTGTATGGCGCCGTGGTGGGGCAGGGGGCCTGGCTGGCGGTGGGGGGCGGGGAGCGCGCGCCGCTGCACACGTCGTCGCTGGCGCAGCCGCCGGGCATCCGGTTGGTGGCCAGCAAATCGCACCGCACGCCGCGCGTCGACGCGGTCAAGGCGGCCCTGCGCATCACCGACGAGATCAACATCGGCAGCGTCGGCCTGAAGATCGGTCTGGTCGCCGAGAGCAGCCGCGATCTGTACGTCTATACCGGTGGGCGCACCAAGATTTGGGACACCTGCGGGCCCGAGGCGATCCTGGTCGCGGCGGGCGGGCGCATGAGCGATCTGGACGGGCGGCCGCTGTCCTACGACGGCGAGGATCTGTACAACCGGCGCGGCATCGTCGCCTCGAACGGCGCCTTGCACGATACGGTCATCGCCACCATCGCCCCCTTCGTGGCGAAAGCCAAAGCCGACTGAAAGGCCGCGCGCGGCGCGCTGGTTGCGGGTTGGCAGGCGCGTCACGCATTGGCTATTGCCCAAACGCCGCTGTCCTGCTGTCATCCCCCCAGAAGGGTCGTCCGGCCCAAGGGCCGACGTTGCGTGAAACCATGATCGCGACCATCTCTCGCCGTTCCGTTCGTTCGTTCCTTGCGTACCGTTCGCTGCAGATCCTGGCGTTGGCTGTCCTGCCGGTGGCGGGTCTGGCCGGCTGTGATTCTGGCGGCGGCGGCAGTCGCGACGGCGGGGGCAGCGGCGGCAAGGTGGGCGACGGCGGCGGCAGCGGCGGACGAACGGGGTCCGGTGGCAGCGGCGGAGGCTTTGGCAGCGGGGGCAGCGGCGGTGGTTTCGGCAGCGGCGGCGCCATTGGTACAGGGGGAAGCGGCGGCGCGCCGAGCGACGCCGGCAGCGGCGGCGCCATTGGTACCGGCGGCAGCGGCGGCACCGACGCCGGCCCGGACAGACCAGGCAGCGGCGGCGCGGACGCCGGCATGGACAAACCCGGCAGCGGTGGCGCGGACGCCGGCATGGACAAGCCGGGTACCGGCGGCGCGATGGGCACCGGCGGCGCGGACGCCGGCATGGATAAGCCGGGCACCGGCGGCATGATGGGAACCGGCGGCGCCATGGACAGCGGCGTCGACAATCCCCCCAGCGACGCCCCCAGCGACGCAAGCGATGGACCCGGGCCGTCCACCTCGCGCCGAACGATCGCTCTCGCGCAAGGATGGCGGTTCATCAAGATGGACGTCGGCGGCGCGGCAGCGACCGCCTTCGACGACAGCGCCTGGGCGCCCGTCACCGTGCCGCACACCTGGAACAGCAGCGACGGTCAGGACGGCGGCAACGATTATTACCGCGGCATCGGCTGGTACCGGACGCACGTCACCGTCCCCGCCGAGGAAGCCGGCCGCCGCATCTACGTCGAGTTCGACGGCGCCAACATCGTCACCACGGCGTGGGTCAACGGCGTGATGGCCGGGACGCACCAGGGCGGCTTCGCGCGGTTTCGTTTTGACGTGACCAGCATGATCAAGACCGGCGCCGCCAACGTCATCGCCGTGCAGGTCAGCAACGCCGCCGGCCTGTCGACGAACATCCCGCCCGTGACGGCGGACTTCACCTTCTTCGGCGGCCTTTATCGCGACGTCCGCCTGGTGACGGCCGAGCCGGCCCACCTGGACCTGGACCACTTTGGCTCGTCGGGCGTGCTGGCCACGCAAAGCAACGTCTCAAGGCAAAGCGCGGCCGTGGCCTTGCGCGCCTCCGTGACCAACGCCGGCACGGCCGGGTTCAACGCCACCGTCGCCGTGAAACTGCTGGCCGCCGACGGCAGCACCGTCCAGATGACCAGCGCCAACGCCACCATCGCCGCCGGCGCCACCAGCGACGTGTCGGTGAATCTGACGGTGGCCAACCCGCATCTGTGGGACGGCCTGAAGGATCCCTATCTTTATCGACTGCAGGTCGACGTGAAGAACGGCGCGCAGACGCTGGACAGCGTGGTCGAGCCGCTGGGGTTGCGCTTCTTCTCCTTCGACGCCAACAACGGTTTCTCCCTGAACGGCAATCACCTGGGGCTTTACGGCGCCAACAAGCACCAGGACCGGCTGAACAAAGGGTGGGCGGTGTTGCCGGCCGACCTGGACGAAGACATGGCCATCGTGCGCGATCTGGGCGCCACGGCGCTGCGCCTGGCGCACTATCAGCACGCCCAGCATTTTTATGATCTGTGCGATCAGAACGGCGTGATCGTCTGGGCCGAGGTTCCCGTGGTCAACAGCGTCACCGCCGGGACGCCGTTCGCCGACAACGCCAAGCAACAGCTGACCGAGCTGATCCGCCAGAGCGCCAACCATCCGGCGATCGTGATGTGGAGCCTCAGCAACGAGGTGGCCGACGGCACGCCGGTGGTGCCGCTGATGACGGCCATGAACACGCTGGCCCACCAGGAAGATCCTTCGCGCCCCACCACGCTGGCCACCAACTTTGCGCCCAACGGCGCCATCACCAAGACGGTCGACCTGCTGGGCATCAACCGTTATTTCGGCTGGTACACCGGCAACTATGGCCAGTTCGCCGGCGACGTCGACAGCGCGCACGGATTGGCCGGGCGGCCCCTGGCCGTCAGCGAATACGGCGCCGGCGCCGGCATCACCATTCACACCGCCACGCCGGTGAACATGGATCACTCGGAGGAGTACCAGTCGCTGTTGCACGAGGCACACTGGAAGGCGATCAGCGCCCGCCCGTTCCTGTGGGGATCGTTCCTGTGGAACCTGTTCGACTTTGCCGTCGACAGCCGAAACGAAGGCGACACGCCGGGACGCAACGACAAGGGCCTGGTGACGTACGATCGCAAGACGAAGAAAGACGCCTTCTTTTATTACAAGGCGAACTGGTCGTCCGATCCCTTCGTCTACATCACCGAACGCCGCTGGTCGCAGCGTCCGGTCGGCACATACCAGGTGAAGATTTATTCGAATGGCGGCACCGCCAATCTGACAGTGAACGGCGTCGCGCAGGCCGCAAAGACCGCCACGGACCATATCTTCATCTGGACCGGCATCGCCCTGCACGCGGGCGCCAACACGCTGGCCGCGTCGGCGACTGTCAACGGCAAGGCGGTGACTGACACCGTGACCATCACCGGCAACTGACACCTCGCTCGGGCCGGGGCAATTGTCACAGGACCGTTGCCAAGGTTTCCTCAAGCGTTTTCCGTGGCCGCCGCGATCGTCGCTAGAGTGGGGGAAACCCCACCAACCAGGAAGCGTGCATGCTCAACTTGGAAAACGACGACGACGATTTCGTTCCGCCCGCGGCCAGACTGACTGATCCTATCCGGGTCGCTGCCCTGGACCTGGGCTCGAACTCCTTTCACCTCATCGTGGTGGAGGTTCGACCGGACGGCTCGGTGGTCGTTCTTCAGAAAGCCAGGGACATGGTTCGCCTGGGCGAATCGGTGTTCCTGGACGGACGGATCAGCGTCGATGCCTTCGATCGCGGGTTGGCATCGCTGCACCGGCTGGCCGAGGTTGCCCGCGCGCACGCCCCCGAAGCGATCCTGGCCGTCGCCACCAGCGCGATTCGCGAGGCCCAGAACGGGCGCGATTTCGTGGCGGCGGCCGCGCGCCTGACCGGTTTGAACATCCGGGTCATCGACGGGATCGAAGAGGCCTGCATCATCTATCACGGCGCGCGCCAGGCCCTGCCGGCGGCCAGCCAGCGGGTGGCGCTGTTCGACGTGGGCGGCGGATCGACGGAGGCGGTGCTGGGCAACGATCGGGACGCGGTTCTCTCCAGCTCGGTCAAGGTGGGCGTGCTGCGCTTGCGGGACAACTGGCTGACGTCGGACCCGCCGTCGCCCGGCGATCTGGGCGTGGTGTCGCAGTGGGTGCAGACGGTGATGACGCCGACCATCGATCGCTTCAAGGCCTCGGGCTTTGATCTGGTGGCGCTGACGTCGGGCACGGCGATGCAGCTCGGGCGTCTGGTGGGGCGTCGCCTGCCGCCCGTGGGCGGCATCGAGCGTTTCAAGATCAGCCTGGACGCCCTTTACGAACTGGAGCGCCGCCTGGTCAAGATGATGATGACCGAGCGGGCGGCGTTGCCGGGCCTGGACCCGGGGCGCGTCGACACCGTGGTGCCGGGGCTGGTCATCGTGCGCACGATTCTGGAGCTGGCCGGCGTCTCGCACGCGGTGATCTGCAATGCGGCGCTGCGCGAGGGGCTGATCGCCGACTATCTGATGGTCGGGCGCGCCGAGCGGGACGCGGCGGCCCCCGTCCGGGACGAGGAGGCGTCACCTTCGACGGCGGACGCGGTGCTTTAACCAGCGCTTCCCTTTGCTGCCGCCGGCCGTCTAGGATGCGCTGGCTTTGAAACGGCTGACCAAGGTCGCCATCGGGATCGCGGTGGTCGCCGTCGTGGGTGTGCTGTTCGTCCGTTCGGTGCGGCAAACCGGGTCCGAACCGTACACCGTGGAGGCGGCGCACCTGCGCAACTGGACGCTGGCCTTTGAAGACGACGCCGCCGGCCCCAGCGCGCCGTTTCTGGTCCTGCAGGGACCGTCGGGGCTGCCCGAGGGGCTGTCGCACCAGATCTTCAAGCGGGCCATGGAATCGCTGAGCACGGCGGCCGGCGCCCGCATGCCGCTGTTGCTGCGCGGGGAGTTCGATCGGGCGCTGTCCGGTCGGGTGACGAAAGAACAGATCGTGGCGGCGGCGCGCAACGCTGGCCTGGGCGGGCGCCCGCTGGTTCCTCGCTGCCTGGGGCACCGGCGCACCAGCGACGTCGGTTCGACGCGGCAGGTTTACTTCCTGCTGTTCGACCTGCCGGCCTTCCAGCAGTTTCGGCGCGAGGTGGGCGTTCTGTCGGGCGGGGGGGCGAGCAACGTGGCGTTCGATCCGGCGGC
>JAXDMH010000620.1:0-7626 GCA_034666225.1 Myxococcales bacterium | reverse complement strand
GCCGATGCACGTGGGTTGGGTGGCGGGACCACCGTCGGGGTTGGCCGGCGGACCGCCGTCATCCGGCGGGACAATGGCGCCTCCGCTGCCGGGCGTGATGGTGCCCCCCGTCCCGGATTCGCCGCCGCCCCCGACTCCAGTCCCGCCACTTCCCGGCGTGCCGACCCCGCCGGAGCCGCCAGATGGTGGCGTGTCAGAACCCGAATCGGACGTCGCGGGCGCACCTGAGCTGCCGCAGCCGAGAGTTGCCGCGAGGCCGAGCCAAAGGACTGTTTCCCTTCGAAGCTTCACCGAACCCGTCTATGAAACACCCGATCAATCCGGAATGGGAAAACGGTCGGGAAAAATCGTCTGGGTAAACCGCGCTGACCGACGGGCGTCGCGGCGGCTTCATGTTATGAACAGGCGTTATATTGTCGACGATTCCGGGGGTAACAGCAGCTCATGACTGGTGAAGGACGCAGACGAACACGCCGGTGCCACAGCGCCACGGCCACGGCGGCGGTGACGGCGACGGCCATGGTGGCGGCAACAATGATGCTGATGGCCGGTGTTGCCGGTTGCAGCGAGACCAAGGCCAAGGTGGCCCCTCCGCCGCCCACGGTGGTGGTGGCCCCGGTGGCCCGACGTGACGTCGCGCTTTTTCTGGAAGCGGTGGGTGGCCTGGACGGATACGTCAACGCCGAGATTCGCGCCCGGGTGCGCGGCATCCTGCTCGCCCAACGATACAAGGACGGCGCAACGGTGAAACAGGGGCAGCTGCTGTTCACCATCGACAGAGCCGAATACCAGACCGCGCTCGATTCGGCCAAGGCGGCGCTGGCCCGCGCCCAGACCGGGTCGGCCCACAACAAGTCCCAGCTGGATCGGCGCAAGGATCTGACCGCCTCCGCCGTGGTCAGCAAGCAGGAACTGGAGGACGCCGAGGCTGCCGCGCACGACTCCGAGGACCAGGTGCGGGCCGCCACCGCCCAGGTCCGTCAGGCCGAGCTGAACCTGTCGTACACCGAGATCCATTCACCGGTGACCGGCGTAGCGGGTCTGGCCCAGGTGCGCGTCGGCAATCTGGTGGGCCAGGATGGGCCGACCTTGCTGACCACCGTCTCCCAGGTCGATCCCATCCGCGTGAATTTCCCGATGAGCGAGAGCGACTATGTGCGGTCCTCCGATCGCCTCAAGCAGCTGGACGGCCGCGATCTCAAGTGGGCCCAGGCGCAGTTCGCCAAGATGGCGCGCGGTGAGGCCGGCGACGACAGCATCGAACTGCTGCTGTCCGACGGAAGTGTCTACAAGCATCGCGGCGTGATCGTCGCCGTCAACCGGCAGGTCGACACCAGCACCGGGACCATCCAGTTGCAGGCGCTGTTTCCCAACCCCGGTAATTTTCTGCGCCCCGGGCAGTTCGGCCGCGTGCGCATGCCCCGTCGCGACGTCGGCGCCAACGCCATGTTGGTGCCGGAGAATGCCCTGCTGCAGGTCCAGGGGACTTACTCGCTGGCGGTGGTGGGGGCCGACAACAAGGTCAGCCTGCGCCGGGTCGAGGTCGGTCCCACCGCCGGCACCGCGCGCATCATCAACAGTGGCGTGCAGCCCGGCGATCGCGTGGTGGTCGATGGCCTCCAGAAGGTCAGCGACGGCCTGACGGTGGTGGCCCAGACATCAACAACGCCAGCGCCTGCAACAACGCCGGCCCGTGCCCCTGCCACGACGACGACGACAGCGACGGCATCGCCGCCCGCCGGCCCTGCCCCACCCACGGAGCGGCGTTGATCTCCTCCTTCTTCATTCGCCGTCCCATCGTGGCGATGGTGATCGCCATCCTCACGGTGATCCTGGGCGCCGTGTCGCTGGTCGGGCTGCCCATCGCGCAATTTCCGCAGATCATCCCGCCGCAGATCATCTTGACCACCACGTTCACCGGCGCCGACGCCCAGACCATCGAACAGTCGGTGGCCACGCCGATCGAACAGCAGGTCAACGGCGTCGACAACATGCTGTACATCCAGTCGACCAACGCCAACGACGGCACCATGACCCAGGCGGTGACGTTCGACGTCGGCACCAACATCGACATCGACAACGTGCTGGTGCAGAACCGCTTCTCGCAGGCGCAGACCTTTCTGCCCCAGGACGTCAAAAACTTTGGCGTCACCATCAAGAAGTCGCTGGCCTTCCCGCTGATCGTCATCTCCCTGTATTCACCGGACGGCCGCTACGACGCTTCGTTTTTAACCAACTACGCCATCATCAACGTCAACGACGCGCTTCTGCGCATCCGCGGCGTGGGTGACATTCGCAACCTGGGCGCTTCGGACTATGCCTTGCGCATCTGGCTGAAGCCGGACGTGCTGGCCCGGCTGGGGCTGACGGTCTCCGACATCCAGAACGCCGTGCGCTCCCAGAACGTGGTCAACCCCGCCGGACAGGTGGGGGCCGAACCGGCGCCGGCCGGCCAGCAGTTCACGTACACCGTGCGCGCCCAGGGACGCCTGGTCACACCCGAAGAATTCGGCGACGTGATCGTGCGCGCCAACCCGGACGGCTCGCTGGTGCGCGTGCGCGATGTCGCCCGCATCGAGCTGGGGTCGTTGAACTACGCGCAGGTGGGAGCATTCAACGGACAGCCCGCGGGCGTCATCGCCGCCTTCCAGCTGCCGGGATCGAACGCGCTGGACGTGGCGTCGTCGGTGCGCGCCACGATGGACGATCTGAAGAAGCGCTTTCCGCCCGGCATGGACTTTGAAATCTCGCTGGACACCACGGCGCCGGTGAAAGCCGGCATCGAGGAGATTCTGATCACCCTGGCCGAGGCCATCGGCCTGGTGGTGCTGGTGGTCTTCATCTTCCTGCAAAGCTGGCGCGCCACCCTGATTCCGTTGCTGACGGTCCCGGTGTCGCTGGTGGGCGTGTTCGCGGTGTTTCCGCTGCTGGGCTTCTCCATCAACACGCTGTCGCTGTTTGCGCTGGTGCTGGCCATCGGCCTGGTGGTCGACGATGCCATCGTGGTGGTCGAAGCGGTGGAGCACCACATCGAAGAAGGGATGTCGCCCCGCGACGCCACCTACCGGGCGATGTCGGAGGTCCAGGCCCCGGTCATCGGCATCGCCCTGATTCTGGCCGCGGTCTTCATCCCGGTCGCCTTCATGGCGGGGATCACCGGTCGGCTGTATCAACAGTTCGCGCTGACCATCGCCGTGTCGGTGCTGATCTCGGCCTTCAACGCCCTGACCCTGAGCCCGGCGCTGTCGGCGCTGCTGCTGCGCCCGCGCGGCGAGCCCAAGGGCGTGCTGGGTCGTCTGGGGGCCGGGTTCAACCGCTTCTTCGGGCGCGTCACCAACGGTTACGTGCACGCCAACGCGCGACTGGTGCGCAAGCTGGCCATCCCGCTGATCCTGCTGGTGGCGGTGGCGGGGACGTCGGTGGCCATCGGACGCAAGCTGCCGTCGGGATTTCTCCCCGACGAGGACAACGGCTATGCGCTGATCGGCGTGCAGCTGCCGGACGCCGCCTCCTTGCAGCGAACCAAGGTGGTGTTCAAGAAGATCGAGGCGATCCTGGGACACACGGAAGGGATTCGTACCTTCAACACCATCGCCGGCTACAGCTTCTTCACGCGGTCCGCGGCCAGCTATGCGGGGACCGGGTTCATCGGGTTCAAACCGTGGGACGAACGCGACAGACCGGACCTGACGGCGAAAGCCATCGTCGCCAAGCTGAACAGCGAGTTCGGCAAGATCCCCGAGGCGCGCGTCTTCGCGCTGCTGCCGCCGGCCATTCCCGGGATCAGCGCCGCCGGCGGCTTCAGCATGTTCTTGCAGGACCGCAGCGGCGGCAGCGTGCCGTTCCTGGCAGAGAACGTGAAGAAGTTCGTGGACGCCGCCCGCAAGCGCCCCGAGCTGCAGAACGTCCTAGCCAACTTCTCGCCGGCGGTGCCGCAGGTGTTCGCCGACGTCGACAAAGAGAAGGTCATGAAGCAAGGCGTGCCGATCGCCGATGTCTATGCCGGACTGCAGGCGTTCATGGGCGGCGCCTACGTCAACGACTTCACGCGGTTCTCGCGGCAATGGAAGGTGTTCATCCAGTCGGCGCCGGAATACCGGCGCGATCCGGACAACCTCAAGGACTTTTACGTGCGGAATGCCAAGGGCGAGATGGTTCCCCTGTCCGCGTTCGTCAGCGTTCGCACCACCACCGGTCCCGAGTACACGGTTCGCTTCAACCTGTTTCGCTCGGCCGAGATCCTGGGGGCAGCGGCGCCCGGTTACAGCTCCGGGCAGGCGCTGGCCGCGCTGGAGGAGGTGGCGGCGCAGGTCCTGCCGCCCCAGATGGGGTACGCCTGGAACGCGCTGTCCTATCAGGAGAAGGTGGCGCAGGGCGGGACGGTGAAGGTGCTGGGACTGTCGCTGCTGTTCGTCTTTCTGCTGCTGGCCGCGCTGTACGAGAGCTGGTCGCTGCCCTTCAGCGTTCTGCTCAGCACGCCCATCGCCGTGCTGGGCGCGTTCCTGGGCCTGCTGGCGCGAAAGTTCGACAGCAACGTCTACGCGCAGATCGGCCTGGTCATGCTGGTGGGGCTGACCGCGAAGAACGCCATCCTGATCGTCGAGTTCGCCAAGGACAAATTGAAGCAAGGGCGACCTCTCATCGATGCGGCGCTGGAGGGCGCCCGCCTGAGGCTGCGCCCGATCCTCATGACGTCGTTCGCCTTCATCTTCGGCTGTCTGCCGTTGTGGGGCGCGTCGGGGGCCGGGGCGGCGGCGCGCCGGATGCTGGGGACCACGGTGGTGACCGGCATGCTGGCCGCCACGGTGCTGGGCATCTTCTTCGTCCCTGCCCTCTTCGTCTTCATGGAACGGCTGTCCGGGCAGGGCGGCCCCGCGCACGGACGCCAGCCGGAAGGGGCCACAGCATCACCATCACCGTCACCAGCACCAGCACCAGCGGTGATGGCCATCGCCCACGACGACGCGCAGCGGGCCCACCTCACGTCGGCGGACTGAAGACGACGGTCGTCAGCTCTTCGTCTCTTCCTTTTTCGTCTCTTCCTTTTTCGTCTCTTCTTTTTTTGTTTCTTCCAGGCGATCGGTGGCGGGCGGGGGCGTGCGCGACAGCGCGGCCAGTTCGGCGCGCAGGGCCGGCGTCATGTCGATCTTGACGGCGTCCAGCGACGCCGTCAGCTGTTCGACGTTGCGGCCGCCGATGATGGGCGCCGTGACGGCCGGGTGGGCAGCGACCCAGGCCACGGCGACGCTGATCGGGTGCAGGCTGCGCGCCCGGCAGAAGTCGGCGAACCTGGTCGCCACCTCGTGCACCCAGGCCTCGCCGTAACGGACCTCGTACATCTTGTTGGTGGTCAGCCGGCCACTGGGCGTGTCGCCGCCAGCGCCAGTGTACTTCCCTGACAGCAGACCGCCGGCGGCCGGACTGTACGGGATGACGCCCAGCCCGTTGGCCTCGGCCATCGGCAGGATCTCGACCTCGGACTGGCGTTTGACCAGGTTGTACATCGGCTGGATGACCTGCAGCCGCGCCCAGCCGTTGCTCTCCTGTACGTCCAGCGCCCTCTGCGTCTGCCAGGCGGCATAGTTGCTGACGGCCGGATACAGGATCTTGCCGGCGCGTACCAGGTCCTCCAGGGCGCGCATCTGCTCCTCGATCGGTGTCAGGGCGTCGTACTGGTGCAGGAACAGCACGTCGACGCGATCGGTTTGCAGGCGCTTCAGGCTGGCCTCCACGGCGCGCGTCACGTGGCGGCGCGACGTGCCGCGATCGTTGACGCCCTCGCCCATCGGGCCAAAACATTTTGTGGTGAGGACCAGCTGGTCCCGGTGCCCCTTGATGAGGCCGCCCAGGATCTCCTCGGCGCGCCCCTTGCTGTACACGTCGGCGGTATCGAAAAAATTGATGCCCGCGTCGCGGCAGGCCTTGTACAGCGCCGCCGCGGTCGTGGCGTCGGCGTCGCCGCCGAACGACATCGTCCCCATGCAAAGCTGGGAAACCTGAACACCCGTGCGTCCGAGGGGCCGGTATTTCATGGCGGCAGTGTACTGCGCGGCGTGCGTGTCAGCCGCTACGGTCGATCACCTGTTATGTGAAAACGAACGCTTTGATTGAAACAAAATGCCGGCCCAACGTCATAATAGGCGGCAAGGAGCACGACCATGCTGCACGGCGACAGTGGGATGACGACGCGGGCGCTGACGCTTTTGACGGCCTTGGCTGGCGCCGTGAGCGCCGGGGCCATCGGATCACTCGCTTGCGCAAACAGCAGCATCGATACAGGTGGCCCGGGGGGGATCAGGTCAGGCCAGGGCGGCGGCGCGGTCGATCCGCCCACGCGTGACACGGTGGGTGCGACCGCAGACGGGGGCGTCGGGCGCACCATCTGCGGCGCCGACGGTGGCGCGATGGCCAACAGCATGCCGATTCCACCGGGCGCGCGCGGGGCCTTCCTGCCGCAGCTGCCGGCCACGGTCAAGCAACAGACGACGCCGGTGCCGCCGCTGATCGGAGGCACGCTGCTGGCGCTGTCTGACGGCCAGACCGCCGTGGCCGCCGATCCAGAGCGCGATCAGGTCTACGTCGTCGATCTCCTCACCAACACCGTTCGCGCGACCCTGGCCTTGCAAGCCGGCGACGAACCTGGCCGGCTGGTCGAGGACGCCACCGGCCTCGTGCACGTGGCGCTGCGCCGGGGTGGCGCGATCGTTTCGCTGGACCCAAAGAACGGGATGCTGGGCGCACGGCGCGCCGTCTGCTCGGCGCCACGTGGGATCGCCTTCGAGCCAGCGTCGGCACTCTTGCACGTCGCCTGCGCGGGGGGCGAACTGGTGTCGCTGCCGGCCGCCGGCGGCGCCGCAACGCGCACCCTGACCCTGGAGCGCGATCTGCGCGACGTCGTGGTGGGCGCCGGCGAGAATCTTCTGGTCAGCACATTTCGCGGCGCCAAGGTGCTGGTCGTCGGCAAGGATGGCACCCTGAGCACCGCGCTTCATCCCGGATCGGGACTGGCCCCCTCTGCGCTGGGGATGCCGCGGCACATGAGCCCGGCCGTGGCGTGGCGGATGCAGCCGCTGGGCGACAGCAAAGGCAGCGTGGTCATGCTGCACCAGACCGGTGTCGACGACATCATCGATCCCGCGGCCGGCGGCTACGGTGGGCTGAAGGGTTGCGGCGGGATCGCCACGCCGGGCGTGTCGGTGCTGACGCCGGGGAGCCCGTCACCGCCGGTGGCGGGCGGCATGCAGATGGTGTCCCTGGCCATCGACATCGCGGTGTCTCCCGGTGGCTCGCAGGTCGCGCTGGCCGTTCCCGGCAACGCGCACACACAAGGCCTGGCGTCGATCGTTGAGGGCCCGATCTCGACTGTGACAAACGGCGCCGGCGGTGGCTGCGCCGGTATCGGTCAACCGCAAGGCGCCCAGCCGCCGATGGGCGAAGTCATCGCGGTCACCTATACAAAGACCAGTCTCCTTCTGGGGCAGACACGCGAACCAGCGGCGTTGTGGCGAGGCGACACCGGCGTGACCATCCCGCTGGCAACGGGATCGCGCGAGGACACCGGGCAGATGCTCTTCCACGTCAACGCCGGAGGCGGGGTGGCCTGCGCGTCCTGTCACCCCGAGGGCG
>JAXDMH010000619.1:0-3820 GCA_034666225.1 Myxococcales bacterium | reverse complement strand
AGACCACGCTGGCCCCGTCGGCCTGCAGCCGATAGGCGGTGGCGATGTACGGATGGTTCAGGCGGGCACAGGAGACCTTGACGTCGGCGATCTCGAATTCGGCCGAATCATGCAGCTCGCGAAATTCGATGGTGGCCTGCGTCTCGTCGAACGGCACGGGGAAATAAGGGACGTCGGTCTGCGAGGCGAAGACCGCGCGCAGGTGAACGTCATCGCGCTTGCGGGCATAGACGGACAGGCGGCTGCCTTTTTGATAAAGCGGCGAAAAAAACGGCAGCCCCTGGATGTGGTCCCAGTGGGTGTGGCTGATCAGCAGGTGGACATCAGACCGGCCGCCGTCGGTCTGGCTCAGCTCCTTGCCCAGCTTGCGAATGCCGGTGCCGGCGTCCACCACCACCCGCGTGCCCGCCGCCGACCGCACCTCGACGCACGACGTGTTGCCCCCATAACGTTCCGTCTTGAGGCCGGGGACCGGCAGCGAACCGCGCACGCCCCAGAACCGGACCCTCATCGGGCGTCAGCCAGCAGGGGGCGACCGCCGAAGGGGTAGCGGCACTGCGGGAACATGCCGCAACAATAACACAATCAGGCGTGGTCGGGCCGACGCGCCGGCCGGCGTTCGCCCAGGCAAAACCGAGCCCGCCGGTTTCGGTTTCGAAACCGATGGTGAACGACGTCTGCAGGGGAGGAAGAGGAACGTCGTGTTGACCAGGCCGGAACGGGGAAGGCAGGGATCAACGGCAAGGGATCAACGGCCAAATAGGTGCCGGGCCAACCTGCCGCCCCCAGGGGGTGGGAGAGCAGGCTGGCCCGGCATTCGGAATCACTGAAATCTAAAAACGAAGGCGGGCCGGGTGGGCAGGCGCTCCAGCACGCAGCCGACCCGTGCCGCCAGGTACGTCGCCAAAAGCAGGCGCCAGGACGAGGGCGGTGGCGCCGAAGCAGAGCTCTCCACCTCGATGGTCAGCGACCCACGCTCGGCCTGCACGTTGATGCGAATCTGGGGGGCGACCACCGGCACCAGCCCGGGGCCGCGGCGGCGGAAGTCGGAGGCGCGCGCCAGGTCGGACAGCAGCGCGGCCAGCGCGCACTCGACGGCGGTGCCCAGGTTCTTGACCGCGGCGGGGCGGGCCTTCTTGACGGTGATGTTCACGCCCCCCAGCGTCGGGGCGGCCATGGCCAGGGCCCGTTCAATGACCACGTCGACCTCGCACAGGAGGTGGTCGCCGTCCTTCATGGCGCTGTCGATGGCGCCCAGGAGGCCGTTGATGTTCTGGACGCTGGCCTCCATGTCGTCCAGGGTCTCCGCCATGTCGGCGGCCAGGGTGGCAGGCAACCCGCCGCGCAGTTCGGTGGTCCCTGCCAGGAGAAGCGTCAGATGGTTTCGAAACTCGTGGACCACGCCGTTCCAAACCGAGGCGAATCGAATCGGATCCTGGCTGTCCGCCACCAGATGTTCGCCCCCAACCACCGTTTTCATCACCGATTTCAACAAGGCGTCGTCCCTCACGGGTCGGGCCTCTACAATTTGCATGCCAGTGTGACCAGGACCACCACATGACCACCGGCGTGGGACGAAACCGACCCCGGTACCGCCGCCGCCAACTGGCCGCTGGGAGGTGGTCCCCGCGTTTCATACGGGCAGCCTCCATACGCGGACGGACAGGCCACCCTGCCACCCCTCGCGCCTGCGGCGCGACCGCTAGCGGTCCGTTGCCACATCAGGGTAGAAACGGCGCCGTGAAGCTGATTGTCAATGTCCTGCTCGTGATGGGGCTGGGCGCCCTGCTGGCCGCCGGCGGTTGCGCGCGGAAGATCGGCGACGGCTGTTCCATCAGCACCGACTGCGACCCCAACGGCAACCGGATCTGCGATCTGTCGCAACCCGGCGGCTATTGCACGGTGGACGGTTGCGACGACAAATCCTGTCCGGATGATTCGATCTGCATCCGGACGTTCCCCGAACAGTACCTGTCCAGGCCCTGCGATCCAAAGTGCGAAGACGTCGACTGTCCGGGCGGCACGCGCACCAACGACTGCACCGATGATGAGATCTGCCTGGACGCCGGCGTCTGCGCCCGGCAAGCGTTCGAACGTCGCTATTGCGCGCACGCCTGCAGCAACAACGGCGACTGCCGCGGCGGTTATGCCTGCCGCCTGGGCGGCACGCGTGGCAACATGACGTTGTTGACGCCGCCCAATCCCACCGCCCGGTTCTGCGCTCAAAACGTGGAGTGATCGGGGGCCGCATGGCGGGCTTCCTGTCATTCGTCGCCCGTCGTGGGCTGGGGGCTTTGACCGCGGTGGTGCTGGTGTCGCTGGCGGTGTTCGCCCTGCGCCACGCCGTGCCCGGCGATCCCGTCGACGCCATGCTGGGTGAACAGGCCAGCGATGCCGACCGAGATGCGTTGCGCGCCTGCCTGGATCTGGACAAGGGGATCGGCGGGCAGCTGGTTTCGTTCGGCCGTGACGTCTTTTCGGGGACGCTGGGGATCTCTTGCAACGATCGCCGGTCGACGGTGGCGTCGCTGATCGCAGCCGTCTATCCGCGCACCATCGAGCTGGCCCTGGCGGCCGTGGCCCTGGCCCTGGTGCTGGCCATTCCGCTGGGGACGCTGGCCTCGTTGCGACCCGGATCGTGGCTGGACAGCGCCGTGATGGCGGCGGCGCTGGCCGGGATCTCGGTGCCGGCGATGTGGCTGGGGCCGCTGTTGCTGGCGTTCTTTTACGTGCGTCTGGGTTGGTTGCCTGGCCCGGCTGATCCGCCGTCCGCGGCGGGGGCGCTGTTGCTGCCGGCGTTCACGCTGGCCAGTCACCTGGCGGCGATGCTGGCGCGCATGACCCGTTCGTCGCTGCTGGAGGTGTCCAGCGAAGACTTCATGCGGACGGCGCGGGCCAAGGGGCTGTCGCGCTGGGCGGCGCTGCGCCGACACGCGCTGCCGAACGCGCTGTTGCCGGTGGTGACCGTGGCGGGGATCCAGCTGGGCGCGCTGCTGGCCGGGGCCATCATCACCGAGAAGATCTTCGCGCGTCCGGGCCTGGGGACGCTGCTGCTCGATTCCATTTCGGTGCGCGACTGGAAGGTGGTCCAGGGCGTGGTGCTGGTGATTGCGGTGTCGTACGTGCTGGTCAACGTCCTGGTCGACATCGTCTATGCGCTGCTGGATCCGCGCATTCGCTTGCACTGACGGATGAAGATGACGCTGCTGAAACAGAAACCAGCCACCATTGCCGGCGGAGCATTGTTCGGTTTTTTCTTGCTGGCGGCGTTGTTCGGGCCGCTGCTGGCGCCGCAGTCCCCGCTGGCGCAGAACCTGGACGCGCTGCTGGCGCCGCCCAGCGGGGCGCACTGGCTGGGCACCGACGAAAACGGCGGCGATCTGCTGTCGATGTTGCTGCACGGCGCGCGAAAGGCGCTGCTCATCGCCGGATCGACGGTGGCGATCTCTTTTGTGGTGGGGACCATTGTCGGGGCCGTGGCGGGAACCGTGGGCGGCTGGGTCGACGAGGCGCTGATGCGCCTGGTGGATGTGCTGCTGTCGTTCCCGGGCATTCTTCTCAACCTGGCCATCGTGGCGCTGTCCAGCCGACCGTCGACGGCGTTCGTGGTGTTCGCGTTGACCATCAACGGGTGGGTCGGTTATGCGCGCGTGGCCCGCGGTCAGACGCTGGCGGTGCGCGAACGCGAGTACGTGCTGGCGGCGCGCGCGTCGGGCGCGGGGCTACCGCGCCTGCTGCGGCGGCACATCATCCCGTCGATCCTGGGGCCACTGGTTGTTCAGGCGACGTTCGGGTTCGGCGGGGTGATCCTGGTCGAAGC
>JAXDMH010000618.1:0-3856 GCA_034666225.1 Myxococcales bacterium | reverse complement strand
GCTCAGTCTGCCTTCCCGGTAAAGGAAATTGGCATGACGGGGCGACAGGAGTGGATCGTCGGGAAAGAGGATGGCGCCCTCGGTTCGCCCCGCGATGTGCTCGGTGCCGTTGAGCTGATAGGTGATGCCATCGACGCCCTCGCCTTTGATGACGACCAGCTTGGCCCGTCCCGCCGCCTGGCTGGCACCGAAGAACATGGTCTTGGCCACGGCTCCTCCGGCGCCGGGGCCCGGCGCACCGTCAACCTTGGCTCCGCATTTCCCGCAGAACCGATTGTCGACCACGACCTCTGTGCCGCAACTGGGGCAGATCTTTCCCGGCATTCTAATTGGGCTCCCGTCGAGGAGTTGGCGCACTCCGCGTTTCGGTCATTGTCAACGTCGGGGCCTGCAAGTCAAGGTTCTACCACCTGGTTGCCCGCGGATTTGCTCGGCCGGTCAGGGGACCGGATCCTGTCGAGGGCGAGGCTGGCAGCGGCCCGAACCAGTGGGTTCCGATCGTCGAGGGCTGTTTTTAGCAGTGCCTGGCCGGGCGGTCCGGCTGCGCCCAGGACCTGGACGGCGGCCCAACGTGCCTGCCAGGCCGGCGCCCCCAGAAGAGGGGCCACGGTGCGGACGATCGCTTGCGCCAGCTCCGGCCTGCGCTGAATGGCGCGACGGGTTGCGTCGCTCGCCGGTTCGACGGTGAGCGCGGCGGGCAAGCGGTCAGCCGCGCCGGCCACAGCCAGGATCTGGATCGGCAAGACGTCAGGCGCGCCGATCTTGGTTTCGATCCGCAGGGCGCTGGCGCGAACCTCTGGATCGCTGTCGGCGGCCAGCTGCTGGATAGCGTCCTTGATAGCCGCTGCGATAGCGGCCATTCCTTCGGCCAGGGGGGCTTTCGACGCTTCTTGTTGCCGAGGGGCCAGCGGGCCCAATCCGATGCCGTCCTCTCGGGTGTCGAGCAGACCCAGGGCGCCCAGCTTTTGCTCGCGCGTGCCGGCCAGGGCTTTGGACACCAGCCGCGCGATCTCCATCCGTCGATCGATCCACAACGACGAAAGGTCTGGTGAGGCGCCAGCCGGCGGGCTGAACGTATTCAAGATGGCCTCGACATTCACGTGATTGCCGTCGATGGTCCTGCCGTCGTCGTCTGCGGACGACCCGCCGACGAAACGCTCCAGGGCCAACAGCTCCGGCGCCCGGCCAGCCTGCGCGCGAACACCACCAAGAAGGTAACGCTCCAGCAGCGGGGCAACCGCGCGCTGGTCGCCAATGGTGCCGATGGCGGTTGCGGCAGCCGAGGCCAATTCGGGGACACCGCTGTCCATCATGCTCAGCAAAAGAGTGCCGGCGCCGTGTTCGCCAGACAGGCCCAGAGCCAAGATCGCCGCCCGCCGCACCTGGGGTGGTCGTGATGGTTCCTTGATCAGATTGGCGAGCACGGGCGAAAAGCGTGCTTCATGCAGGCGTCCCAGGCCCAAGCAGGCCAACGCCACGACGTCTTCGTTGGCATCGCCGAGCGCCTTGGTGAAGACGTCAGCGGATTGCAAATTTGCGATTCGCCCCAGCGCCCAAAGCACGGCTGCACGAAACCCTGGATCGTGCGTGGTCGACAGTTGTTCCAAGACAGTGCGTCCCCGTTCGTCGCGCAACCGACCCAGGGCGATGGCCGCGGCCATCTGTGCTTCGCCGACCGGCGGCGGACCGGGGCGCACGGCGGGCGCCGCCCCTGACGCGGGTTTGGCGGACTCCGGCGGCTCGATGGCGATGCGGGCCAGCACCGGTGCTGCGTCGGGATTTCCCAGCATGCCCAGGAGCTCGACCAAAGCCGGATCAGGATTGGTCTCGCTTTCAGCGATCATCTCCAGCAAGGGACGAAGACCCTGCTGGGCCATGCGCGTGCGGTCGCCGGAGCGGTTCCCGCCGTCCCAGCTGGATCGATAAACGGCCGGCACCAGGCGCCGGAGTACGTCCACGAACAGGCGGCGGTAGATCGCGCCGTCATGTCCCGAGACGGCCAATATCGCCACAGCTCGTTCGAAGTCCTCGCGCGTTCCCAGGTACTCTTCCAGGTCCAGCGCTCGGTGACCGGCGTCCAGGACGGCGTCCTCTTCGGTGGCGCTTCGCAGGATGTCGCGCAGGACCTGCGCGGCGTCTTTGCTGCTTCCGCGTCGCTGAAGGAGCCGGGCCAGACCCAGTGTTGCCGACGGGCTGCCGTTTTCGCCGGTGGCCCGTCGATAGGTGGCCAGCGCTTGTTCGTCGTGGCCGGCGCGCTCTTCGATCTCCCCGATGCGGGCCAGGGCCTGGCTGTCTCCCGGGCCAAGGCGTGTCGCTGCTTCGGCGTGGGCCATCGCCCGTCCGTCGTCGTAACGGGCCAGCTCAATGTCCGCCATCTGGATTTGCGCCTCCTTGGCCCGCTGCGGATGCTCGGTGGCCAGGCGTTGCAGCCAGGTGAGGGCCTCGTCCAGTTGCTTGGTCTGACGAAGCAGTCGAACCAGGTTGACGATGACGTCGGCCTGCCCGTCGCGCGCGGCGGCCAGGCTCTGATCACCTTCGATGACCTTTCGAAGCGTGGCAATGGCCGCGGCGACGTTGCCGCTTCGTTGCTGCGCCTCTGCCAAGAAAATGGCCAGTTCCCGATCCTGGGGATGCTGGCGGGCCTGCTCTTCCAGTTTCGCCACGCGTTGGACCAGTCGGCCGCGACCATCTCGCGCGGCGAGGGCGACGATTCGCGAGCGCGCTTCGTAGCGTGCGCCGGCACGCTCCGGGCCGGGGCTGAGCTCCAAAACCTTTTCCCATTCTTGCATCGCCGCGTCGGTCTTGCGCCGCCGCTCGAGGATCTGGGCCAGACTTCGGTGGGGGGACGCCTGGTCGGGCTGCAGGTTGAGCGAGGCGTTCGCCGCTGCGGTCGCCTCGTCGAAAAGGTCGTGCTCCATCAGCACGTCGGCGAATCGGAGATAGCCCTGCACTTTTCCAGCTTTTTGACCGGCGACCGGATGCAGGAGCTCCCGCCAGGTGCGGAGGGCCGACTCTTTTTTGCCGCGCTGAAAGTACATCTCGCCCAGCCCGACGATGGCCGTCTCGTCGCCGGGAGAGATTCGGCGAAGGCGTTGCCACGCGACGATGGCGCGCTGGTCTTCTGACCAACGCGAGGCCACCTGCGCCAGCTCGGCCAGTGCACGAGCGTCATTGGTGAAATGCGCCAGGCTCCGATCCAAAGCGGCCTCGCCGCCGGCCGCGGGTCCGCGGCGGAAATGGCGATCGATGACCTCGACGGCAAAACGAACATCGCGGGGGGCCAGTCGCGCCAGCATCTCCGTTTCAGCGATGGCGGCGTCCTGCTGTCCCAAGCGATCGAGCAGGGAAACCGCCCAGCGTCGAACGTCCGGATTGCGGGGGTCGGCGGCGATGGCTCGACGGGCAGCAGCGAGCGCCCCTTCCGGATCGCCGAGCTCGTCGCGTACATGGCTGAGAACGTCCCATTCGATGGCGCCCGGATGCTGGGACAGATCGGTCGCCAGCTGGGTGAGCTGCCCGCGTTTCCGCGCCACTTCCAGCGTTCGCGACCAGAGCGCCCGTCGCCGCTCGCCGGCGATTGTCACCTGCTCGCGCAGCTCGGCCAGAACCCGGGCCGCGCCGTCGTCGTCGCCGGAGGCCTCCCGCATCTCGGCCAGACGCAACCCCAGCGAGAAGCGATCGCCACCCGCGCTGCGCATTCGCTGCTCCAGAACTTGCGCGGCGTCGCTGGCGTGCCCGGCCTTGGCCAGGGCAGCGACGAGACCGTCGGATACGGCGGGGTTGCGGGGCATCAGCTGGGCGAGCTGGCGCCGAACCGCAACCTCCCGTTCCAGGTCGGCCGGGTCGGTCAGCAGCG
>JAXDMH010000617.1:0-6052 GCA_034666225.1 Myxococcales bacterium | reverse complement strand
CAAGGACACGCGCATGCTGGTCGATCTCGTCGAGCGATCGAACAGCAAGAGGGACCTGGACGTCGAGACCGAGCGACGCGTCTGGGAGAGCGCCTTCCAGGCGCTGGCGGTGGTGGTTGCTCAATATAGAACGATCGCGCTCGTCGACGCTCGCGGAGCGATCCAGGTGCTGGCCGTTGATCCGACCGAGAACCAGCAGACGGTCGACTCGCTCGCCCAGCCGACGCTGCGACTGGCGCGCGAGGTGACCGCCCGGAACGCCCGGGCGCTGGGCGCGCCGGTCCGCCACGATGCACGCTCGTTCTTGCTTTACGGCACGCCCGTGCGCGGGGGCGGGGCGATCGTCGTCGCCAGCGATGCGGCCATCTTTCTGGGCGCGGTGGCCTGGACGCCGCTGCCGGTGGCCCGGCTGTTCGTCACCGATCCGGCGGGCGCCGTGTGGGCCGACTGTGAAACACCGGGAGGCTGTCGCGCCAATCCATCCGACACCATCCCCATCACGCTCCCCGGCGCCAAGAGCGTGCTGGCCCGCAGCGTCCATCGTGCGGGCACTGGCTCCGTGGGGACGGTTCCCGTCGTTCAAGTGTCCGAGCGGATCGAACGCCCGACGGGAACGTGGATTGTCACCTGGCTGGCGTCGTCGGAGCCGCTGGTTGCGCGAGAGCGCTCGCTGCTGGAGCGCATCGTCTTGACTGCCCTGGCCGCCGCTGTGGCCGTCGGCGTGGTGGGTCTGGTCCTGTTGCGACAGCAGCGCCGGTCGGTGACGCTGGAAAGCCGTCTCGAGATGACGCAGGCCCTGGCCACCGCGCTGGTGCGCGCAGAGAAGCTGATCACGGTCGGCGTCCTTTCGGCCGGCATCGCCCATGAAATCGGCAGCCCGCTGGCCGTCATCCGCGGCCGCGCCGAGCAAGTCCTCAATCATCTGCGGGGGACGGGCGCCCGCGCGGATGATCTCCGCGTCATCATCAAACACATCGACAACATCTCGTCGACGATTCGTCAGTTGCTGGATTTTTCTCGACGGCAGGCCATCGAGCCCAGCGCCGTGCCCTTTGCGGTGGTCGTCGACCGCGCGCGGGGCCTTTTGCATTGGAAGCTGGAGCCAAAACAATTGTTGTTGAACGTCAAACTGGACCCCGACCTGCCCATGCTGGCCGCCGACCCGGATCAACTGCAGCAGGTTCTGGTGAACCTCCTCCTCAACGCCTGTGATGCCTCGGACCGCGGGGGTCGCGTCCAGGTAACGGCGCGCCCGAATGGTCCCAAGGAGGTGTCCTTCGAGATCGCCGATCAGGGCGCGGGCATCGCCGCCGAGCACCTGCACGCGGTGTTCGATCCCTTCTTCACCACGAAGAAGCGGGGCGAAGGCACCGGCCTTGGACTGACCATCGTGGCGGGCATCGTGCGAAACCACGCCGGCCAGATCAACCTCACCAGCGCGCCGGGCAAGGGAACCACCGTGAAGGTCATCTGGCCGACCGCGGCGCGACGCGAGGTGCAGGCCCATGCGTAGGTTGCGGGTGCTGGTCGTTGATGACGTCATCGATATGGCCGAGACCATCGCCAACGATCTCGACGTTGCCGGTTTCGATTCCATCGTCGCCGACGGCGGCGCGGAGGCGATTGAAATTTTCCAGAAAGAGACGCCCGATGTCGTCGTCACCGATCTACGCATGAAGAGCGTCGACGGGCTGGACGTTCTTGACGCCGTCAAGCGCATCGATCCCGAGGTGCCCGTCATCATCATGACCGCCTTCGGGGGCGTCGAGAGCGCCGTCGAGGCCATGCGCAGAGGGGCTTTTTACTACGTGACCAAGCCCTTTGAACTGCAGGCGCTCCGATCGCTCATCGAACGAGCGAGCCGCGAACGGAGTCTGACCAGGGAGAACGCCTTTCTGCGCAAGACCTTGCGCGAGAACCTGTCGGCGCGGCGAATTCTGGGGCAAAGCCTGCCGATGCGGCAGCTCCGCGCGCTGCTGGAACGCGTCGCCAGCGCCGCGTCGCCCGCCCTTATCCTGGGCGAGACGGGCACCGGCAAGGAGCTGGTCGCCCTGGCCATCCACGCCGACGGCCCGCGCTGCGATCGCCCGTTCGTCGCCTTGAACTGCGCGGCCCTGCCCGAGCAATTGCTGGAGAGCGAGCTGTTCGGACATGCGCGCGGGGCTTTTACCGGCGCATCGCAGGTACGTCGCGGACTGTTCCTGGAGGCGGATGCCGGAACGCTGTTCCTCGACGAGGTGGGCGATCTCCCGCTGCCTCTGCAGGGCAAGCTGCTGCGCGTCCTGCAATCCGGCGAGGTCCGCCCGGTCGGCAGCGAGACCAGTCGAACGGTGGACGTCCGGTGCATCGCCGCCACCAACAAGGACCTGTCCGTCCTGGTTGAAAAGGGGCAGTTTCGTGAGGATCTTTTCTTCCGACTGGACGTTCTGCGCATCTCCGTGCCGTCGCTGCGCGAGCGCAGCGATGACATCGCGGAGCTGGCCGAACACTTTATTCGCAAGAGCCTCGAGCGCTCGCCCCGTTCCGTTCTGGTTGGGTTCCAGCCCGACGCACTCGATTACATGATCGGCTATGGGTGGCCGGGCAACGTCCGGCAGCTGGAGAACCTGATCGAGCGCCTGGTCGTCACGGCGTCCTCGCCCCGCGCCGGCCTGGCGGAGGTCAGGCAAGTGCTGGGGCCCAGCCGCGAGACCGATCCGATCCCGGTCCTCCTTCAAAAGCCAATGACCCTCCAGGCCCTGGAAGACCGGTACATCGCGGCCGTTCTGCAAAGAGTTGGCGGCAGCAAGCAAAAGGCGGCCGAGGTCCTGGGCGTCGACCCATCGACGCTGTATCGCCGCGACAAGCTCCGCGCTTGATTGAAGCGGTATAGCCCCCCCTTCCCAGAAGAGAATCTGTGTTTATTTTCTGAATCGCTGTGCAACCAGCCCCGCCCCGCCAACCGCGGCACGTAGTTGGAATCGGCGCCTCCGCAGGAGGCCTGGACGCCCTCCAGCGTTTTTTCGACAACCTGCCCCAGGACACCGGGATGGCCTTCGTGGTCATCCAGCACCTGTCCCCGGACTTCAAGAGCCTGATGGACGAGCTTTTGGCCCGGCACACCGACCTTCCCATTCACCTGGTCGACGACGGCATGCAGGTGGAGGCCGACAACATCTATCTGATGCCGTCCAAGAAGGAGATGATCATCTCCGACGGGCGCCTCCTGCTGAGCGAGCGCGGACAGAAGCAGGAGCTGACGTTGCCCATCGACGTGTTCTTTCGGTCGCTGGCCCACGACTGTGGTTCCCGGGCCGTCGCCATCGTGCTGTCGGGCGGCGGCAGCGACGGGTCACGCGGAATCAGGGACGTCCAGGAGGCCGGCGGTCTGGTCATCGTTCAGGACACCCACACCGCCCAGTTTGACGGGATGCCAAAGACAGCGCGCGATGCCGGCGTCGCCGACTGGGTGCTGGCCCCGGAGGACATGCCGCACGTGCTCAGCGAACACGGTGCCAGTTATGCCAGCCGGCCTGCGACGACAGCGGGGACGGGCATGGCCTCGCCGCGCGGGATCGAGGCTGTCTACCAGATGCTGCAGGACGAGTACGGCATCGACTTTACCCACTACAAACCCAGCACCGTCACCCGCCGCATCGAGCGCCGGCTGGCCCTGGCTCACTCGGCCAACATCGACGAGTACGTTCGCCGCCTGCGGGAAGACCGCGACGAGCTGGATATCCTGTACCGCGACCTGCTGATCGGGGTGACCAAGTTCTTTCGGGACACCGAGGCCTTTGCCGTCCTGGAGCAGCGGGTGCTGCCGGAGCTCTTGCAGAACGCCCCCAAGGACGCGCCTCTGCGCATCTGGGCGGCCGGGTGCGCCACCGGCGAGGAGGCCTATTCGATGGCCATCGCCTTGCACGACCTGATGCAGAAGCTGGGCGAGCGTCCGGTGAAGATCTTCGCTACCGATGTCCATCGCGGTTCGCTGGAGACCGCGGCCCGCGCCGTCTATGACGCCCAGGCGCTGGCCAACGTTTCGGAGGAACGTCTGGGGCGGTACTTCCTGCGCATCGGAGACGCGTTCCAGGTGGTGCCCGATATTCGACAGATGGTGGTGTTCGCCCACCACAACGTCATCAAGGACGCGCCTTTCACGCGCGTCGATCTGGTCACCTGCCGCAATCTGCTGATCTATCTGCAGCCGGCCGCCCAGCAGAAGGTGCTGTCCCTGTTTCACTTCGCGCTCAAGCGGGGCGGCGTCCTGTTCCTGGGACACAGCGAGAGCAACGGACCGATCGCCCGCGATTTCGACATCATCGACAAGCAGTGGCGGATCTACCGCAAGCACACCGACGCAAAGATGATGGTCGACAGCCGCCTGCAGCCGCTGCTGCAGCCGCAGACCCGGGCGACGCTGAGCCAGCTTGCCCCGCCGACGGCGCGACAGTCGCTGACCCAGCTGATGGGCACCTACGATGCCCTGCTGGAGGATGTGATGCCGCCCAGCCTGCTGGTCAGCGAGCGCGGCGAGCTGGTCCACGCGTTCGGCGGCGCCAGCCGCTTTCTGCGTCTGCGCGACGGCCGGCAAGACCTGAACGTGCTGGACGTCGTCGATCAAGAGTTAAAGCTGGTGCTGGTGGGCGGCCTCAAGCGCGCCCTCAGCGAGTCGGCCACCGTCGCCTTCAAGGGCGTGGCCATCGCTGCCGGCGAGGAGGCGCGCCCGTACAAGGTTTCCATTCGAAAGGTGCGCGGCCGCAACGGCGGCCCGCCTCACCTGCTGATCTCGTTCGAGCCGATGGAGGGGGCGGCGCCCGCCCCGCGCCCGGCCGAGCTGGAGATCGATCTCGATCAGATCTCGCGCGAGCAGCTGCGGGGCCTGGAGGCCGAGCTGAGCCACACCAAGGAAAATCTGCAATCAGCCATCGAAGAGCTGGAGACCAGCAACGAAGAGCTGCAAGCCAGCAACGAAGAGCTGCAGGCCAGCAACGAAGAGCTGCAGAGCACCAACGAAGAATTGCAGAGCGTCAACGAGGAGCTGTACACCGTCAACGCCGAGTACCAGCGCAAGATCAGCGAGCTGACCGAGCTGGCCAACGACATGGATAATCTTCTGTCCAGCACCCAGGTGGGGACGGTGTTCCTGGACCAGGATCTGAAGATCCGGAAGTTCACGCCCCAGATCGCCGAGACGTTCAGCCTGGTCCCCCACGACCTGGGACGCTCCATCGAGACGTTCGCTCACAAGATCGACCACCCCGAGCTGGTGGAAGAGCTGAGGAGCGTCCTTGTCAGCGGCGAACCGGTCGAGCGCGAGCTGCGCGACGTTCATGGCAAGGCGGTGTTCCTGCGTATCTTTCCCTATCGCGCCAAGGCCACCGTCGCCGGGGTGGTGCTGACCTTGATCGACGTGACGGCGCTGAAGGCGGCCGAGGACGCCCTGTTCCACGAGCGATACCTGCTGAACAGCCTGCTGGCCACCGTTCCCGACGCCATCTACTTCAGGGACGAGCGCGGCAGTTTCATCCGGACCAATCACGCGATGGCGCGGCGCCTGGGACTGCGCGAGCCGGCGCAGGCGGAAGGGAAGACCGCCTTTCAGCTGCTGGACCACGCGGCGGCGCTGGCGTTGCACAGCCAGGACGAAGCGGTGCTGCGCACGGGCGAGCCGCAGCTTTACAGCCTGGAAAAGCGCGTCGGCCGGGACGGCAATGAGGAGTGGGACGTGGCGACGCGGCTGCCCCTGCGCGACCGCGCCAACCAGACGGTGGGCATCATCGGAATCTTCCGCGACGTCAGCGACCAGAAGCGCGCCGAGCTGAAGATCCGCGACGCGGTCAAGCGCCGAGACGAATTCCTGGCCATGCTGTCCCACGAGCTTCGCAATCCGCTGGGCGCCATGGTCACCGCGACCGCCATGCTGAAGAAGGTGGACAGCGGAACGTCTTCGCGAACAGAAAAGAGCGACACCATCCAGGAGCTGCAAACAAAGCAGATGTCGCACCTGATGGACGACCTCCTCGAGGCCAGCCGGGACACGCACCACAAGATTCATCTCAAGAAGGCCGCA
>JAXDMH010000616.1:0-13925 GCA_034666225.1 Myxococcales bacterium | reverse complement strand
ACAGGAAGGATCGTCCAGATCGACCCGCCCGTCGCAGTCGTTGTCGATGCCGTCAGCGCACGCCGGCAGCGGCGTCAGCACCACCGCGAACGCGGCGGTCGTCCCCTTGTCGATCGACTGCGGACCGGCCATCGCCGACAGGAACGCGGTGTCGGCAGCCGCGCCCGCGGGACCGGAAGCGTCGTCCGCGGCGTCCGCCGGACCGCCGACGTCGGCAGCCGCGTCGGCCGGTCCGGCGGCGCTCAGCAGATCGCCACGGTAGCGCCCGGCCAGGTCCAGCCCCTTCACGGCGAAGGACCAGGTGCCGCTGGGGATTCCGTCCGTCAGCGCCCCGAGCGCGCACGGCGCCTCGATCTGTTCGCTGTCACCGCCTTCGCTGCTTCCCATCACGAAAATCGAGAAGACGCCATGCCCCGCGCAGGTCAGCGCCGACGCCGCTTCACCACCGGCGAAGGACCAGGTCAGCTTGTAGCTGGCGTCGCTGTGACAGCCAAGGCCTGCCGCCACGCTGAGACCAACCGCAACTGCCGTCAGGAAACGAACCCCGGAAACCATGGCCGCTTATAGCACCCGGTCCTGGCGATTCTCTACTGCATCACTGCACGTCGAACGTCACCATGGGCAGCGTGACCGAGGTGCAGCTGGGCACTGCGATGTTCATGGTGGTGGTCTCCGACAGCAGCTGGTTGTTGAGGCTGAACAGCTGCAGAAATGTCGGGTACGTCCCGGCGGCAACCTCGGTGGTTCGTCCCACCCCCGCATTGCAGTCGAAATTGAAGACCTGGTTGCCCAGGTTCAAACGCACAACCCCGGCGCCCACGTCCTGGCAGCTGAGAGGCGCACCGTTTGAAGCCTGGTCGATCGACCAGCTCAGCGACACATCTTGTGGCTGGCAGCTCTGGATCTCGAAGGCCACCTGTCCCAGGTCGACGCCGCCGCACCTCAAGACGCTGGCCGACATGGCGCCGGTCTGTGACAGCAACGCGCCATTGGCGTCCAGCAACTGGAAGGACACCTGATGGGTCCCCCCCGGGACTCCGTTGATGGCCGCCCCATAACTGTTGCAACCGAACGAGGTCGGGGTGCCGTCGATGTTGATGACGACGGTGGTCGCGCCAGCTTGCTGGCAGGTGAAGACAGCGTTGTTGGCGTCGACGATCGTCCAGGTAAAGGAGACCACGTCAGGAGCACATCCGTTGTCGATGACGCAGCCTGACAGTGTCCCCACCGTTGCTCCGATCAGTATCAGCGCCCCAATCTTGCCCATCATTGCTAGTCTCCTCTGGTTAGTCGTCTAGTTCGTTAACGGCGGCCCGCAGTCATGGACGCTTGCAAACACCCTGGCCATTCACTCCCGAACAGCCGCTCGCACAGTCCGTCACCAATAGTAAGGCTCCCATGTCCGTTGGCTGCCCCCGCATCACACTTCGCAAGACCGGTGCCGGCGTTCTGACGTTCGGCAAGTCGTTCCCCCCCGCATCCAGGGCAACCACCGAAATCAGGTACATTTCATTGGATTTGGTCTCGGGAATGTCGAACGGCGTGGCCCCGGTCTGGCGGCCGCAGCTGAATCGACACTGGGCCCGCTCGGCACAGGGTGTGGCGCCCTGGATATCACCACCGACACCGACCAGGTCCAGGCGCACGGCCGCCACGGGATCGACGCTGCAGCTGCAGTCGTCGATGGCGCGGCCATCGGGTGTGCGCAGCACCCACGACAACTCCACAGCGCCACCGTCGATGCGGACGCAGCCGGCCGCGCCGCACACCAGCGCCGCCGTCACCAGCAACGCCGCCGTTGCCGTGAATCGGCGGTTCCCATTGGCGGCAATGTTTCTGATACTCATTGTTGGCAGGAAACTAGGAACCGGCGCGCCCCGTGTCAAACTGCGGCGGGCATGGATCTTCACAGATTTGGTCAGGAGGTGTTTCGCTGATGTTGCCGCTCATCCTGCAGGCCGGGGCCGAATCGCGCCTCGACATCATATCGCTGATCCTCGGCGCTTCGCCTGTCGTCAAAGGCGTGCTGGGGTTGCTGATCCTGATGTCGATCGCGTCGTGGTTCGTCATCGCGTCGAAAGCGCTCTTTCTGTCCAGCGCGGCCTCTCGGTCGGCGCGGTTCCAGGACGTGTTCTGGAAGACCGGACGCCTCGACGAGATCTGGCGAATTTCGGAAGCCTCGCCCCCGTCACCTGTCGGTGAGGTGTTCCGCGCCGGCTACACGGAACTGGCCAAGCTGCAAAAGCGGCGGCAGGAACAGTCGGCCGATCCAGCCGGCGACGCCCTTCTCGGCGACATCGAGAGCATCCAGCGCGCGCTGGATCGGGCGCGCACCACCGCGGTCACCGAGATGGAAAGCCGCGTGCCCCTGCTGGGCACCACCGCCAGCGCCGCCCCCTTCATCGGTCTGTTCGGGACCGTGTGGGGCATCATGAACTCGTTCCGCAACATCGGATCGAAAGGCGCCGCCAACCTGGCAACGGTGGCGCCCGGCATCGCTGAAGCATTGGTGGCCACAGCCATCGGCCTCATCGCCGCCATCCCCGCCGTCATGGCCTACAACTTTTTCTCGCGGCGCATCCGGGTCATCGCTTCGGACATGGAGACGTTCTCCAGCGATTTTCTGAACATCGTGCGCCGGAGGTTCTTCTAGTGGCGATGGGCTCCAGCACGCAGGGGGCGATGCTGACGGAGATCAACGTCACCCCGCTGGTCGACGTCATGCTGGTGTTGCTGATCATCTTCATGATCACTGCGCCCATGCTGCAGACAGGCGTCGACGTCGATCTGCCCGAGGCCAAGGCCCAGACCATCCCCGACGACGAGGGCAAGCTGATCCTGACCGTCACGAAAGACAAGCGCGTCTTCCTGGGCAAGCTGCAGATCCCCTGGGACGACGTGGAAAAAATCCTGCGCGGCAACGCCAAGCTGAACGCCGACCACGAACTGTACCTGCACGCCGACCGCGCGCTTCTCTACGGCGACGTGGTGAAGATCATGGCCGCCGTCAAACAGGCTGGCGTCGACAAGCTGGCGATGGTGACCGACCCACTGGACTGATCGCGTGCCTGATCGAAAGAAACGTCGCGTTCCGCGGCGAAATGTGGCCGGCCTGGTGGCGACGGTGGCCCTGCACGCCGCCATCCTGGGCGCCGTCGGATACGCCCACAACCAGACGCCCCCACCCCTGGAGATCCCGCGCGATTTCGTGGTGGCCAAGCTGGTCAAGCTGGGCAAGCCGCGCGAAAAATTTTGGCTGCCCCGCATCGTCGAGCCGCCGACGCCGCAGGCGCCGCCCCAGGTGATAAAGGTCTCCGAGAACCCCAACGCGGCCAAGGCGCCGCCCGAAGCGCCGCGCCCCGAGAATCCCCAGATCTCCAAGAATCTGAAACGCGCCCTCGATCGCGCCCGCAAGCTGGAGGCGCTGGCCGAACCGGAGCCCGACGAAGGACAGCTGAACGGATCAACCCAAGGGACAGCCAACGAGGCCAGCTCGGGTGACGTCTACGCCACCGCCATCTTCGAAGCCATCCGCCGCAACTGGAGCGCGCCCAGCGGCCTGGTCTCCGACGCCGAGCTGGCGCGCCTGACCGCCGAGATCCGCATCCGCGTCGGCGCGGACGGCACCATCACCGACAGCAAGCTGATCCGCCCGTCCGGCAATAGCTATTTCGACGACTCGTGCATCGCCGCCATCCAGGCGACGCGAAAAGTTCCGCCTCCGCCTCCGCCCGTGCGAAAACTGGCCGCCCGCGGGTTTGCCATCGACTTCGCCGGAAAGGACATCAAATGAACGTCGCGCGCTCTTCATTCTTCGCCGGGCTGGCGGTCGCCCTGGCGCTGCCCCTGGTGGCCGCGCCGGTCGCGCGCGCGCAGCAGCCGCCCACCGGCGACGAGGACCTGCCCCACATCCGCATCACCGACCCGGGGCGCGATCTCTTTCGCCTGGCCCTGCCCACTGCCCAAGGCGACGCCGATCTGGCCCGCCAGGCGCTGGAGACGTTGAACCGCGACCTGGACATCGCCGGTCTGTTTCGGCTGCTGGATCCGACGTCCTTTCCGGCGCAGCTGCAGGCGGAAGGCCTGGGTTTCTCGTCGGCGCTCTGGTCGCAGGTGGGCGCGCAGGGCGTGGCCAAGATGAAGGCGGCGCGCGCCGGCAGCGGCGTCGAGACCGAAGCGCGCCTTTACGTCCTTGGCCGCGGTGACGCCCCGGTGATCTCGCGCGCCTATCGCGCCGGCGACGTGCGCGACACCGTCCAGCTGTTCGCCAACGACGTGGTCGAATACTTCACTGGCCAGCGCGGCGTCTTCGGTTCGCGCATCGCGGTGGCTCTTTCCGGGGCGGGCTCGTCGCACGAGATCGCCAGCATCGACATGGACGGCAGCCGGGTCACCACCCTCACCAAGATGGGCTCGGACTGCCTGCTGCCGGCGTTTTCGCCCAGCGGCGCCGAGGTGGCCTTCACGTCGTTCTTACGCAACAACCCCGACCTGTGGATCGTCTCGTCCGGCGGCGGCCGGGCCCGCCGCGTCTCGCAAAAACAGGGCCTCAACACCGGCGCGGCCTGGTCAGCCGACGGGCGCAGCATCGCGCTGACCATGTCCTTCGAGGGGAACTCCGAGCTTTACCGCATCAACGCCAGCGACGGCGCCATCCAGTCCAAGCTGACCAGCAATCCCGCCATCGACAGCTCGCCCTCGTTTTCGCCCGACGGATCGCAGATCGCCTTCGTGTCGAACAGACAGGGCAGCCCCCAGATCTTCGTGATGACGTCGTCGGGCGGCGGGGCCAAGCGCGTCACCTTCCAGGGCAAGTACAACCAGACGCCGCGCTGGAACCCGCGCCCCGACAAACCCCTGATCGCCTTCACCGGCCGCGACGAACGCGGCGTCTTCGACGTCTTTATCCTGGACATGCGCACCGGGAAGATCGACCGCGTCACCCAGAGCAAGGGGTCGAACCTGGATCCAGCCTGGTCGCCCGATGGCCGCCTGCTGGTCTATGCGTCGTCACGGGGCGGGCTGTTCGTGGCCAATCCAGAGACGCGCCACGAGGTCCAGATCTGGCGCGGCGCCGGCTCGTCGCCGTCGTGGGGACCGCCGCCGGCGCCGCCCCATAACCGTTGATCTGAGGCGCCCGCCATGAACCTGGCCACCATCGACATCGGCACCAACACCACGCTGCTGCTGGTGGCAAAGGTGGATGCCGGTGGCGGTGCGGCAATCAACGTCCTCGACGAACGCGCCGAGATCACCCGACTCGGCCGCGGAATCGGTTCCACCGGCCGCCTGGGCGCGGAAGGCATCGCCGCCACCTTGAACGTCCTGCGCACGTATGCCGCCGTGGCCCAGCAGCACGGCGCCCCGCTGGCCGCCATCGGCACCGAGGGGCTGCGGCGCGCGCCCAATGCCCAGGAATTCCTGGACCCGGCCGCCGCCATCCTGGGCGTGCCGGTCGAGGTCATCGACGGCGATCGGGAAGCCGCTCTCACCTTTCGGGCGACTTTGGAATCGTTTCCCGCCGAGGCGGCCGCCGGCTGGCTGGCGGTGGTCGACATCGGCGGCGGCTCGACGGAGATCGTCCTGGCCTGTCGCAGAGACGTCCGTTTTCACACCAGCCTGCCCCTGGGATCGGTGCGCCTCACCGAACGGCACGTCAAGCACGACCCCATCCAGCCTGCCGAGCGCGCCGCCATCGAAAGCGACGTCGCCCAAGCCCTGTCCGAGGTGCCGTTCCCTCCCGAACCGCTGACGCTGGTCGGTGTCGCTGGCACGGTCACCACCCTCGCCGCCATGACGCTGCAGATGGCCACCTACGATCCGGCACGGGTTCACGGCTTTGCCCTGCCCGCCTCAGCCCTGGACCAGCAGCTTCTGCGCCTGGGCCAATCGACGCAGGCCCAGCGCGAACGCATGGTTGGCCTTGACCCACGGCGAGCGGACGTCATCCTGGCCGGGGGCCTTATCCTGCGCGGCATCGCCCAGCGCTCGGGCGCCGGTGACATGCGGGTCAGCGATCGCGGCATCCGCTGGGGACTGCTGTACGAGCTGCGCGAGCAGGCCGGCACCCGCAAGGCCTGACCGACCGCCCCCCGGGAGCCGCCGGCGCGCCGAACAGGCCCACCTTGCTGGCGCCCCTCAGCGACGGTATTTTGTGCGGCAAATGTCCTGGTCGCTCTTTCGCCTGGGCCTGGCTCTTCTGGGAGCCTTGAGCGCCGGCGTGGGCTGTCGGGCCAAGGAGCTCCCCATCACCGAACGATTCGAGGACAACTTCCAGCGCGCCGAGCTGGGTGCCACCTGGAACAACACCGGCGCCGACTACCGCATCACCGATGGGCGCCTGAACGTCAAGAACGCCTATAACCACCCGGCCTGGTTGCGCCGCAAGCTGCCCGCCGACGCCATCATCGATGTCGACGTCATGTCCAAGAGCCCGGCCGGGGACCTGAAGGTCGAGATCTACGGGGACGGCCAGTCGGCGGCCGTCGACCGGGGTGCCTACGATTCGACCGGGTACGTCATGATTTTCGGAGGCTGGCACAACTCTTTGAGCGTGATCTGCCGAAACAACGAGCATGATCAGGGGCGCAAGGTTGAACGAAAGGACGTCCGGGTTGAACCCGGCCGCACCTATCACTGGACCATCGTGCGCAAAGGCGGGCTTTTGGATTGGAAAATAGACGGGCGGGCATTCTTGGCCTGGACCGATCCCGACCCGCTGGGCGGACCGGGCCACGAATATCTGGCCGTCAACGATTGGGAAGCCGACGTCTCCTTCGACAACCTCTCCATCCGACCGGCGGCGCCTTGATGTCTCCCCCAGTTTGCGGCATTTCATGACCGCGCCGGCTGTCAGCGAACCGTTTCAGCTGGACGAGGCGCTGGCCATCCTTGCCGGACGAAAATCCGCCCTCATCTACATGCACGATAATCCTGATCCCGACGCGCTGGCCGCCGCGTTGGGACTGCAAGCGCTGATCGAGCACGAGCTGCATACGGAAACCACGCTGGCCCACGGCGGAATCGTCGGTCGCGCTCAAAATCGGGCCATGGTCGAGAACCTGCACATCAAGCTGACGCCCGTCGAACGGGTCGACGCCGACGCCTTCGACGTGATCGCGATAGTGGACAGCCAGCCGGAGACCGGAAACAACTCGCTGCCGCTCGATCATCGCATCGACATCGTCATCGACCACCACCCGCCCCGGTCCAGCAGCGCCCGGGCACCGTGGTGCGACATTCGTCCTTCGCTGGGCGCCACCTCCACCATCGTCTTTGAATACCTGCGCCAGCGGCATGTCCCCATCGACGCCCGCCTGGCCACCGCCTTCTTCTTCGCCTTGCGCACGGAGACGCGCGACCTCGGCCGCGAAGCGACCGACTCCGAACGGACCGCATATCTGGAACTGGTGCCGCTGGTTGACCATGCCCTGCTGTACCGGATGACCCATCCCAAGGTGCCGCGTGCCCACTTCGTCGCGCTGGATCGCGCGCTGCGCTCGGCGCAGGTGTATCAGGACATCGTCGCCGTGAACCTGGGAAAGCTTGGCTATCCCGATCTGGTGGCCGAGATAGCGGACCTGTTGCTGTCATACGAAGCGGCGCGTTTTGTCCTGTGCCTGGGTCAGTACGACGGCAGCGCGTATCTGTCCCTGCGCACCGAGGCCAGCGAGGCGCGGGCCGGGTCCGTGATGCGGCACATCGTGGCCCGCGACGGCGCCGCCGGGGGCCACGGGACAATGGCTGGGGCGCGGCTGTTTGCCCCCGTGCTCGACGAACAGACTTTGCAAGCGACCTTTGTCGATATGGTGAAACGACTCTGCGACGTGTTGGGTTACGACGGGCCGCGTCCAGAGGCGCTGCTGAAAGTCCAGAGTGCCCGCTCAATGAAGACGTTGTCCGGGCGACCGCGCACGCCTGGGTAATCTCGGCCGGCGCGAGGGCGCGGTGCGGCTGAAAGACAGGCGCGCGCCGGGAAGAAGCAAGTCCCGCGACGTCTCTTATGCTAGAGAGACGTGGGCCCTGCAATTTTGACGGCAGTCCAACCAAGGCCCATGCTGCAAAATCAGGGGGAGATAGAGTCATGAAGCGGTACCTTGGAACCTCGATCATGGTGTTGGCGATCGCCGCCGGTGTCATGGCGGGTCGAATGTCGGTCACCTCGGCCAAAGAAGCCGGCGCCAAAGTCACCAAGGACAAAAAGTCGCCGCAGCAGGTTGTCCCGGCCGGTGTCACTGTGAACGCGTGCGGCTGCTATCGCAACGAAGCCGGCGCGTGCTTCTGCGGTGACAAGAACGGCCGATGTGCCTGCCCAGGCGAGTGTGAGCCGATCAGTTGCGCGCAGAAGCGCAGCCAGGAGATCCAGCGCGAGATCGCCGCCGAGACAAAGAAAGCGCAAGACGAAGAGAAGCGGCGCCAGCGCGAGGAAGCCGCCGCGTCCGCGGCCGCCGCACAGACCGCCGCCGCCCAGGCCGACGCCGGCGTCGTCGCCAGCGGCAACTCGACCAGCGACGAAACCGACAGCACCGACACGACCGAGAAAAAACCCGACGACGCCAAAGCCGAGAAGCCCAGCACGACGAAGGGCCGCAAGCGCACCGTCGCGAAACCTTGAGCAGAACCCTCAGGCGTTCTGTAGTTTCTGATTCGGTTTGATCTGCACCTCGACGCGGCGGTTCTTGCTGCGGCCGGCGGCGGTGCGGTTGTCGCCCACCGGCTGCTGATCGGCGTACCCGCGTCCCGTCATGCGCCCGGATGACACCCCTTGTGCGGACAGGTAACCGATGACGGACTCGGCGCGATTCTGCGACAGCTTTTGATTCACCTGGGTCTTGCCCGTGTTGTCCGTATGGCCTTCGATGATGAGGTCGGTCTCGGGATACTCCTTCAACACCCTGGCGAACTCGGCCAGGTCTTTCTGCGACGTCGATTTCAGCTGAGCCTTGCCGGTGTCAAACAGGATGGCCGAGTTGAACCGAACCACCAGCTTGTCCCCCTGGCGCTCGACCTTGGCGTTCTTGATCTTCTTCAGCGCTGCCTGTTGCTTGTCCATGTAGTGACCGATGGCGGCGCCGCTGGCCGCACCCACCCCGGCACCGATGGCCCCGCCGATCAAGGCGCCCTTACCCCCGCCCGCCAACGCTCCGATGCCGGCCCCCACGGCCGCCCCGCCCCCGGTACCGATCAATGCCCCCTTGCCCTGGTTGGTCGCACACCCCGCGGTCAGGCCGAAGGCGACAAATGTCAGGGCAGCGGTGGTGACGACGTTTGGAAATCGCGCCATGGTCATTGGCAACCTCCTGTGGAATTTGGAACCTAAGAAGCCGAAATCATAACCAAAGGCCGGCCCACGTACCTGCCCGCCGGTTCAGTAAGAACCCTGACAAGACTGTGACCGACAGATGGCCCGCCGGTGACCGAGGGCGGGGTATCCATGGACCATGGATAGCGCTGTTCGGGCCCCCATCATCCCCGATACCGGCTGGCGCGTTTACGCTCGGCCGTCGACCATTCCTTTCTGGCTGATGCATGCCATCGCCGTGGCCGGCATTTTCTATGTCGGCTGGTCCTGGTGGGGTGCCGGTCTGGCCGTCCTTTCTTACTTCGTCCGGATGGTGGTGGTGACCGCCGCCTACCACCGCTATTTTTCGCATCGGTCTTTCAAGACGTCGCGGGTCTTTCAGTTCCTGCTGGCGCTGGGGGCGCAGAGCGCGGCGCAGAAGGGCGTCCTGTGGTGGGCGGCTCATCATCGCTGGCACCACAAGCACTCGGACACCACCCTGGACGTGCACTCGGCCAAGCTGACCGGCTTTCTCTACTCGCACGTGGGCTGGATCCTCGGGGACACCTGGAACGCCACCGACGAAAAAGCGGTCAGCGATCTGGCTCGGTTTCCGGAGCTGCGCTTCCTGAACCGGAGCGGGATTTCCCTGCTGCCCGCGGTGCTGCTGGCCGTGGCCTGTGCGACGCTGGGCGGGGCCTTCGGCCTGGTCTGGGGATTCTTTGTGTCGACGGTGCTGCTGTGGCACGGATCGTTTTCGATCAACTCCCTGTCGCACATGTTCGGCGGGCGCCGCTTCGCCACCGACGACGACTCACGCAACAACCTGCTGCTCGCCTTGATCACCACCGGCGAGGGCTGGCACAACAATCACCATCACTACCAGAGCTCGGCCAACCAGGGCTTTTATTGGTGGGAGGTCGACGTGACCTATTACGTCCTGCGCGGACTGGCTGCCGTTGGCCTGATCTGGGATCTGCGCCGTCCGCCGGCTGAGCTGCTCGGCGCGCCTGCGGCAGATCTGAGCGACGCCACCGCGACCGATGCGCCGTCAATCCCGGCGGTCACCTCCGTCAGCGCGCCCCCCGCCGCCGGCTAGGAGCCGCGACGCAGGGAACACCCCGCGTCGCGATTTTCCTGGCAAACTCAAGCGGTGAGACCTCGTTCCCCCGCTGCTTTCTTTCTGCGCCGCGCCCAGTTGATCTTCATGGTGACGGCGGCGATCCCCACCGTCCTCATGACGCTGGTGGGCGTGTTGCTGGTGGCCACCGGCGGATCGAAATCGGTGGCACTGGTGTCCGGTATCCTGGTGCTGGCTTTCTGCGCCACGTCGCTGGCGGGATACGTCCTGGGGACCATCTTCGTCACCCGCGGCGCCGGGTTGGCCTCGTTCCAGAACGAATTCCTGTCGTCGGTTTCGCACGAACTGCGCACGCCGCTGACGTCGATTCGTCTGTTCATTGAAACCTTGCAAGAAGGCCGCATCACCGACCCGGCGGAGCGGCAGCGCTGTCTGACCGTGGTCCATCATGAAATCACCCGGCTGGACACCCTGGTGGGCAAGCTGATCGCCCTGTCCAAGATCGAATCGAGCCGCGCCACCTTTGATCAGCGGCCGGTGGCCCTGGCCGAGGTCATCGACGAGGCGTTGGTCGCGTTCAAAGCCATCAGCGTGGGCAGCGGCGTCGACCTGCACGTCGCCGTCGACCCTGAACTGAAGGTGTACGGCGATCGGGCGGCGCTGGGGCAAGCGGTGGCCAACCTGCTGGCCAACTCGTGGAAGTACACCGACGCCGAAACCCGGCGCATCGACGTCACCACCAGCGCTGACAGCCGGCACGTGTTCATCGTCGTCGCCGACAACGGCATCGGCATCCCGGTCGGCGAGCAGCAGATAATCTTCGAAAAGTTCGAGCGCGGGGCGGCGGCGTTGGATCGGGGCAGCTCGGGCAGCGGGTTGGGGCTGGCCATCGTGCAGGCCATCGTCAAGGCACATCGGGGGAAGATCGACGTGCACTCCGTCCCGCATCGGGGGGCGCGGTTTCGCATCACCTTGCCGCGCTGGGAAAGCGAGGCTGCGTGACCGCGCCGCTGTCCACCGACAGCGCGGCCGGCGCCATGGTCATGATCGTGGAAGACGACGACGCCATCGCCGCCGGCCTGGCCCTGAATCTGAAGCTGCAAGGCTATCGATACGAAGTCGTGGGCGACGGGGAAACCGCCTGGGAGCGAATCACCACGACCAGCCCTGACCTGGTCCTGCTGGACATCACCCTGCCCAAACAGAGCGGTCTTTGGGTGCTGGAGCGCCTGCGCGACACGGGCGACCTTGTGCCGGTGATCGTTCTTTCGGCGCGGCAGGACGAATTCGACAAGGTGGCCGCCCTCAAGCTGGGCGCCGACGACTACGTCACCAAACCGTTTGCCCTGGCTGAATTACTGGCGCGCGTGGCGGCCGTGTTGCGGCGGGCTCGCCAGGCGGCGGCGCGCCCGACCGAGCCGCCGACGGCCAGCGAACCGGCCTCGCAACGGACGCTGACCTTCGGCGACGTGGTGGTGGATCTGCACGCCCGCACCGTCACCCGGCGCGGCCAGCCGGTGCGCATGACCCATCTGGAGTTTCAACTCCTCACCTTCTTCTGCCGCAGCCCCGACAAGGTCTTCACCCGCGAAGAGCTTCTGCGCGCCGTGTGGGGAATGCAGCACGGCTGCACGCTGCGCACGGTGGACAATTTTGTCGGTCAGCTCCGCGCCAAGCTGGAAGACGATCCGGATCGACCTCGCTATCTGGTCACGGTGCGCGGCAGCGGCTATCGCTTCACGCCGGGATTGACGTGAGCGGCGGGTTTCTCAACGCGGAGCTGTCATGTTGGTGAACCAATGGATGACACGCCAGCTGATCAGCGTTGGTCCGACGGATACGCTGGCCTCGGCCGCCGAGCGAATGGCCCGCAACCATCTGCGCCGTCTGCTGGTCATGGAAGACGATCGCCTGGTGGGAATTCTGGCCCGCAGCGATGTGCTGCGGGCAGCGCCCGCCGGCACCAATCCCTTCTCGGCCCTGGGTGTACCGGCGACGGGGTTCGACAAGCCGGTTCACGACGCCATGGCCGCGGCCGTCGTCACCGTGCCGCCCGACCTGCCGATCGAAGACGCCGCCCGCTTGATGAGCGACCGCAAGATCGGCGCGCTACCCGTTGTCGCCGGCGGACGCACGATGGGGCTGGTGACGCGGTCGGATCTGTTTCGCGCCTTCATCGCCATGCTGGGAGAAAACCAAGCTGGTCTGCGGCTGTCGTTCGACATCACCGATGCCGAGGACGCGGTGTCGTTCGCCGTGTCCCTGGCCCAGCGACATGGGATGCGGGTGGCCAGCGTGTCGACGTTTGAAAAAGACGGTCGCCGCTCCGCGGTGGTGCGCCTCATCGGCCTGGAACCACCGGGGATGCTGGACGAGGTCTGGAAGACCGGCCATCGCGTGCTCAGCGTCGTTCGATGGGACGGCGGCAAGCCGTCGCCGGAACCGTAGCCGTCCCCGCCGCCAGCGGCGCCTAGGCCGCCGCCAGCACAGGCAGACGCAACCAGGCGCGCGGCCGCATCTCGGTTGCCTCGTCGTTCGGTGTCTGGCTGGCCAGAACTTGCAACTCGGTCCAGAGCCCGGAGAAGGCCTGTCGCTCCAGCCCCAGCGTCAAGAAGAAGAACGGCGAGTGCCCGGAGGGCGTCTGTACGACCGCATCGACCGAGCGCTGAGCACCATCGGCGCGCAGCGTTCCTTTGGCCTGGTAAGAATGCGGTCCCACCTGCTCGACGGTCTTGGCCACGAATGACAGCAAGTCGGGGCTGTTGCGGGTGGGCGATCGGTTGGACGTGCCGGTGGCATCAAACAACAGGTGGGCCGTGGCGCGGCCTTCTTCCCAGTTGCTGACGCCGATGGGGCGCCAGTGGTCGAATCGTCCCGAGAGCAGCAGGTCGGCACCGGCGATTCGCAGGTTGATGGGACGGTCAGACGCAACCAGGGCATTGGTTTCGGAATTCCTGACGTTTTCCGTTTCAGTCACAATGCTTCTACTAAAAGCACCGTGGCCGGAACGTCAAGGCGGCGGGACATCCGCGGGGTCGCGGCCGGCGGCGGCCAATTGGACCACCAGCGATGGGCGAATTTGCCAGCGCTGCAGCAGATGGCGCAGCGTGAGGCTGGCCTCCCGGTCGAAACGGCGAACGCGGCGCGCCAGGATCAGCTCGTTTTTCAGCGAGTGCTCCCAACCAACCAATTCCGTCACCGTGACCTTGTATCCCAGAGCCTGCAGACACAGCGCCCGGATGATGTTGGTCAGGTGCGACCCGAATTCTCGGCGATGCAGAGGATGCTGGATGAGGGCTTCGTCCCCTCGATCGCGTGACGCTGGCGTCTCCATTTGCCGGGCCACCTCGGCCTGACAGCAGGGAACCACCGCCAGGTGATCGGCTTGCCTGGCGATGCCCAAGGCCAGTGCGTCATCCGTGGCGGTGTCGCAGGCGTGCAGGGCCACGACAACATCGGCTGAGGGAACGGCCGCGGCGGTTTGCCCGATCTGCCCGTGAATGAACTGAAACCGTTCCTGCTGATATCGCGCGGCGCGGGCGGCCCCACCTTCCACCAATTCGG
>JAXDMH010000615.1:0-2623 GCA_034666225.1 Myxococcales bacterium | reverse complement strand
GTGGCGGTCCAGGCGTAGGTCAGCTTGTCCGTCGCCTCCTTGTCGAAGGCGGACGCGTTCACGCTGATGGTCTCGCCCACAACGACCATCGGCGGCGAAGCAACGGCGGCTTGCAGGGCCGGACACGTGTTGAAGGTGCCACTCACCGACACCGACGATCCGTCTGCCCCGTCCCGAGCAACGTCACCAGCGTCCACAGCAACAACCGAATCGACGACCACGTCTGCTCGCGCATCGCTGGCGCCACCATCATCGGGAAGGCCGACGGCGATCTTCTCGACAGGGGCATCCATCGGAATCGGCCGACCGCAATGGCGATCATCGCTGCACGCGCAGGCCAGGACTCCAAATGTCAGCAGCCACCAAGACGTTCGCTTCATCTTTCTCCCTGAAACAAAAAAACGGGCGCCGGATAACCGGCGCCCGTCATCACTCCCCTACCCCAACCCTCAAGTCACCTGGATCCGCTTGATTACAGCGGGCACTGGTTCGAGCACGAATCGTGATCGCAACCGACCAGGTTCGCGGCACGGCCGACCGCGAACGCCGGATCGACGAACCGCTCGGCAATGACGCCCGGATCGGTCGATCCCGCAGCGGCCTCGACCTCGGCCTTGCACATACCGTTACCGCCGCCACCCAGGCAGCCGATGTCCGTGGCCGTCCCGCAGTAGCAGGGCTGAACGTCGCCCGCGGGGGCGCAGTGCTTGGTCCGGACGCAGTTCAACAGTGCGGTGCAAGCCGTCTTGGCAGCGCCAGTCAGCGAGTCGCAGCCGGCGATGGTCGCGTCGCACTGGGCAGTTTCGCAAGCCGCGCAGACGTCGATCTTCTTGCAGTGCGAATCGCAAGTCGCCGTCGACGGCGGCTCACAATCTTCGCCGGCCTCGACCATGCCGTTGCCGCAGACCGCAGGAGCGATCGTCTGGCAGGTGGCGCCGCAGGTCGTCCCGTTCGGCGGATCGCAGCTCTCGCCCGGCTGGACGATGTTGTTGCCGCAGACGATCGGGATGTTCTTGCAGCTCATGTCGCAGGTGACGCCGTTCGGCGGATCGCACTGCTCGGTGCCCTCTTTGACCATGTTGCCGCAGACCGGGATGATCTGGCAGTTCTGGTCGCAGTGGTTGGCCGCGCTGGGCGGATCGCACTGCTCGCCCTTGTCCGGCTGGATCATGCCGTTGCCACAGTCAAGGGCCACGCAGGTCACCGGGATGGTGGCGGTGTCGGTGCACATGCCGTCGGAAACAGTGATGGTCAGGGTCTGGCTGCCGCCCACCGCGCAGGTGTACGTGGTGCTGGCCGACGTCGGCGCGGCAAAGGTGCCCGCGGTCGCGGTCCAGGCAAAGGTCAGCATGGTGCCCGGATCCAGATCGCTGGCTGCCGAGCCGACCGTGATGATCCCGCCCACGGCCACCGCCAGAGGCGACGCCGAGTAGGAGGTCAACGCCGGGCAGTTGTTGAACGTGCCGCCGACAACGACCGAGCCGGTCGTCTTCGGGGTCTTACACTGCAAGGCCACAGTGACCGAGCTGGACTGATTGGCGATGATGTCAAACGTCGACGACCCACCGCAGGTGGTCTTGCCGTCGGTGCTGACCGCCGTCAACTCGACCAGGTACCCGGTGCCGGCCGGAAGACCATTCACCAGCACCGAAACCGTGGCGCCCGGGTCGGAGACGGCGATGCTGCCGGTGACCGGCGTGATTCCGTTTCCGGAAATCTTGTAGTCGACCTTGTCGACGTTGACCCCGGTAGAGAGCTTGACGGCCAGGCCAACGGAGCCGACGTCGGCAGCGGCGGTGGTGGTGTTCTTGCTGCTGGAACAGTTGACGAACGCTGCGCTGGTAAACAGCGCCGCCGCCGTCAGAAGCACGGCTTTGGTGGTTGCTGATCGAATCATCACAATCTCCTCCTCGGTTCTTTGAAATGAAAAACCCGCCGCGCTGAACGAGAGCGACAAGCGACGAGAGGGCGCATATCAAACTCCGCGCCAATGGCGGCCTGCGGCGAGCCGGCCCGACGGGCGCGAGTTTTCGGGCCCAGCGCAGAATCTGGTCGCCGGGCGCACGGTAAACGCAACGGCCGCCCTCCGCTTTCCGGAGAGGTGCCTTCGATTCCTGGAGGAACGAGACGACTGCAATCGCGATGGCGATCGCCCTTTCCAGTGCCAAACCGCAGATCGGCCACGGTTGACGGCAACGCGATCAGGCGATCCAGGGTTGGCCCAGTCTTTGTTTACGGCCGTCGTTGGGCGCATCGGTGGATCGCGAGCTGCGGTGCCGGTCGCGAGACCAATCAACGGAGGATTTCAGAATGAGAACGAAAATTGTGGGCGCAACATTCCTGATGGTGGGCGTAGGCGTCGTGGCCGTCGTCTCCACCGTGGGCGCGATGGACAACATCGCTTTGCAGGGATCAGACACACTGGAACAGGTCACCAAGGACGTGCTGGCTCAGTGTCCAGGCGCGACCGGGAAAGGCATCACCTATAACGGCGGTGGATCGACGACGGGCGAGAACGCCATGACCGCGCCGACGCCGACGCAGACCACCGCGCCGATGTCGCGCGCACTGGGCAACACCACCGCCATCTGCGCCAAGGGCGCGACCGCGGAAGGAATCGTGG
>JAXDMH010000614.1:0-5484 GCA_034666225.1 Myxococcales bacterium | reverse complement strand
CGTCGTTGCTGGAATCGTCGGGGTGCGGCACGGACGGCGAAGGCCCGGTGGGGGTCGGTTCCTCTTCTGCCGCGTACTCCTCAAGCTTGCGATATAGCGTCTTGCGGTCAAGCCCCAGTCGCTGCGCCGCCCGCGTCTTGTTGCCGCCCTCGGCCAGCAGGACGCGCTGGATATAGTCGCGCTCCAGCTCGTCCAGGGTTAACCCGCGGGCCAGGGCCAGCGCCACCGGGTCGTGATCGGCCGGCTTGCGCTCGCGCAACTCCGCCGGCAGATCGTCCAGGCGCACCATCGACGTCTCCGCCAGGGCCACCGCCCGTTCGATGACGTTCTCCAGCTCGCGCACGTTGCCGGGCCAGCCGTGGGACAAAAGCGCCTTCTTGGCCGCCTCGTGCAGGCCGCGGATCTCCTTGCCGGCGCGGGTGGCGCTGGCGGCCAGGAAGTGCTCGCACAGCGGCAACACGTCCTCGGGCCGGTGGCGCAGCGCGGGCAGCTGCAGCTGGATGACGTTCAGCCGGTAATACAGGTCCTGGCGAAACTGGCCGTCGGAGAGCCGCGCGCCCAGGTCGCGGTTGGTGGCGGCGATGACTCGCACGTCGACGCGCTCCGAACGGGTCGCCCCCAGCGGGCGGATCTCGCGCTCTTGCAGCACGCGCAGCAGCTTGGCTTGCAGGGCCGGCGACAGCTCGGCGATCTCGTCGAGAAAGATGGTGCCGCCGTCGGCCTCGACGAAGATGCCGGGGCGATCGGCGCGCGCGTCGGTGAAGGCGCCCCGCTTGTGACCGAACAGCTCGCTTTCCAGCAGCGTGTCGGGGATGGCGGCGCAGTTGACGGCCACGAACGGGCGGTCCTTGCGCGGGCTGTTCCAGTGGATCGACTTGGCCACCAGCTCCTTGCCAGTCCCCGATTCGCCCGTCACCAGCACCGACGCCGCCGACCCGGCCAGGCGGCGGATCAGCGTGAACACCTCCTGCATGGCCGACGATTTGCCGATGATGTTGTCAAATCGATAGCTGCGCTGGACCTCATCGCGCAGGCGCGCCACCTCCGACCGCAGCTGCCGCTCGGCCAGGGCCTTCTCCACGGACAGAATCAGCTGGTCGACCTGGAACGGCTTGGTGATGTAGTCGAACGCGCCCAGTTTCACCGCGCGGATGGCGGTGTCGATCGATCCGAAGGCGGTGATGGTGATGACGTGCGGCGACGGCGTCACCGCCTTGATCTCGCGCAGCAGATCCAGACCGTCGAGATCAGGCATCTTCACGTCCGAAACCACCAGATCGATGCCGCCCTTGCGCACCCGTTCGACGCCCTGCCGGCCGTCGGCGGCGGTCTCGACCGCATAGCCGTCATCCGCCAGCGCTTCGCGCAGCATCTCGCGCATGGCGGCGTCGTCCTCGACGACGAGGATGTTGCCGCGGGCCCCGCCTTCGCGACGCAAGCCGCCCTCCGCGCCACCAGCGCCCTGGGGCGCATTCGGTCTTCCGGTCCCGGCGAGCTCTGACATCGGCGTCGACATTATGGGCCTCGCTGGGGAACGAGGTGGTCCTCAGTGATCAATCCTTGCCGATCCGATCGGCTTGAGCAAGCGACTCGACCACCGTCGCCACCCCGCCGCCCGTGGGGCCCACCACGCCGACCGCCGGTGACGCCGCCGCGCAAGGGACGTACACCCGAAACACCGCGCCACCGGTGACCGGGCTGTCGACCTCGATCCACCCGTCGTGGTCCTTGACGATGCCGTGGCTGACCGCCAGGCCCAGGCCCGTGCCCTGCCCGTCCCCCTTGGTGGTGAAGAACGGTTCAAAGATGCGCTCGCGGGCGGCGGCGGGAATGCCGGGCCCGGTGTCGGCGATCTCCAGCAGCGCGTAATCAGACGGCGGCGCCAGGTCCAGCCCTTCCTTGCGCCGCGTGACGTGCCCGGTGCGGATGCGCAGCGTGCCGCCGTCGGGCATGGCGTGCAGCGCGTTCATCAGCAAGTTCAGGCAGACCTGCTGGATCTGATCGGGATCGCCCGGCACCTCGGGCGGGGCCGGCATGGTCTGCACGTCGGTGTGCACGCCCTGGCGCTGGATCATCTCGCGCAGGAATTCCAGCGCCTCGGCGACCACCGCGCCCAGGTGCACGCGGGTCATTGTGGGCCCGCGCTTGCGCGAGAAATCCAGGACCTGCCCGATGATCTTGGTGATCCGGTCGACCTCGCCGGTGATGATCTCGGCGTTCTTGATCACCTCGCCGGCGTCGTTCGCCTTGCGCGACAGGGCGCGGGCCCGCCCGCCGATCACGTTCAGAGGCGTCCCCAGCTCGTGGGCGATCTCGGCGGCCATCTGGCCGATGGTGGCCAGCTTTTCGGCCTGGCGAAGGCGCGTCTCCAGGGTGAGGCGCGTCTCCGTCCCGCGCTGGCCTTCCTCGCGCGCCTCGCGCAGCGAGCCGGTCATGGCGTTGAACCGCCCGGCCAACGTCCCGATCTCGTCGTCGCGTTCGGCCAGCATCACGCGCGACAGATCGCCTTTCCCGACGGCGTCGATGCCTTCCAGCAGGCGGCGCAGGGGCAAGGTGACGATGGCCCGCATGGCCAGGAACACGCCGACGGCGACAAAGACCACCACGCCCAGAAACAGCGGGAACGTCCGCCGCGCCGTGGCCGCCACCTCCTGATCGATATAGCCGGCGTCGCGCCGCATCCCCAGCATGGCGGCGGCGTGGCGGCGCGGGTGATTGCGGGGCAGGGCCATCCCCTCGCTGTCGTACAGGGGTACCGCCACGGCATAGTACGGCGCGCCCGACGGCGGTTCGAAGAGACGCGCCACCGGGACGCCTCCGATCTCGGCGGCCTGGGACAGCAGCAGCCAGTTCTGATCGCTGGTCTCCCGAGACTGACCGACCCGCAAGATCTCCAGCTGGAAAGCGTCATCGCGCTCGCGCGCCGTCCAGGCCCGTTCGGCCAGCAGCTGAGCGGCGCGATCGACATCCAGCGGTTCCAGGGCCGACCGCAGGGCGTCGGCAGCCTCGCGCGCCTGCCTGTCCAGGTCGACCTGCAGGTCGGCGCGCCGCACTTTCAGCGCCGCCAGACCGGACAGCCCCAGCACCGGCGCGACCAGCGCGGTGGTCAGGACGGTCACCCGCGTGCCGAGGCGCAGCCGCATCGGGCGATTATACAGCGGCTGACAGCCTGGCCCCGGGCCGGCGTGCTATACGATCGCCGCATGCCCATCAGCCTCGAGGAGATTCGCACCCGCATCCGCGCTGCCCTTCCCGACGCCGACGTGCGCGTCGCCGACGAAACCGGGGGCGGTGACCATCTGGCCGCTGTCGTGGTCAGCGCTGCTTTTCGCGGGCAGTCGCTGCTGGACCGTCACCGCGCCGTGTACGCCGCCCTGGGCGATGCCATGCGGGGTCCCATTCACGCCTTGGCCCTGACCACCCTCACGCCCGACGAGCAGGAGAAAAACCGATCATGACTGACGAAACGCGCAAACGCATCGCCGAGACCATCGGCAAAGACCGCATCATGCTGTTCATGAAGGGAAACCCCGCCATGCCCCAGTGCGGCTTTTCCGCGGCGGTGGTCGGCCTGCTGAAGCAGGTGGGCGTCCCCTTCGGGTCGTTCAACATCCTGGCCGACCAGGAACTGCGCGAGGGCCTGAAAGAGTACTCGCACTGGCCGACCTACCCGCAGCTGTACGTCGACGGCAAGCTGGTCGGCGGCGCCGACATCGTCCGCGACCTGCACGAGAAGGGCGAGCTGGCGCCGCTGCTGCAGGGACAGACGTAGAGCGGCGCCTGCGGGCAGCAGCCGGACCCTCACCCCGACCCTCTCCCACTGCGTGGGCGAGGGAGAATGGAGGAGTGGGAGAGGGAGAACGGGGTTGAAGTTCGGACGTTGTTAAAGACGAAACCCCACACTCTTTAATCTCCCTCTCCCACGCAGTGGGAGAGGGTCGGGGTGAGGGCCCCACTTTTCTTCACGCCTCTGCCGGCGCCGCCTCTTTCGCGCCTTCCCTTTCCCCTTGGCCGCGCCAGGCGTCCCACGCCAGGGCGCCCAGGATGGCGGCGAAGCCGGCCAGCAGGATCACGCTTTGCCAGGTGTACACGACGTCGGACCAGCCAGTGAACAGCGTCGGGTACTGCAGCACGGTCATGGCCAGCAGCGCCACGGACACGTACGTGAACAGCCAGTCGTACGGCTGTTTGTCGCGCGTCCCCAGCAACGGCAGCAGCCACACAAAGTGGCAGTAATAGTTGGCCGGATAGAAGAACACCGGGATCAGCATCAGGCCCATCAGCGCCGCCTGATCCAACCGCCGCCGCCGGCAGGCCGCAAAGGCCAGCCCGGTGAACGCCAGCACGCCCAGATAGAAGATAGGCTTGCGCGCGTCGAACCGTTCCAGCTGCTCGCGCTGCCAGGTGGCCCACGACTCGACCTGGCGGTTGTCGATCACCCGCTGGCCGGTGCGATCGGGGTCGAAGGCCAGAACATTTCGCAAGCCGACGTGGTTGGTGTTGGGTTTCTCGGCGTGGATCCGGATCTTCTGCGACCAGGCCCCCCACGAGTCTGAAAAACCAAACGCCGCCGACGACAGCGCCACCAGCACCACCATCGTCCCCAGGCCGCCGGCGACGGCCAGCCCGGTCGGACGCAGCCCCTCGCGCAGCGCCGCCCAGCCCGGGAACTTTCGGTCGGCGCGCACGCGTTCGATGACCCACCAGATTCCCGGCGCGAGCAACAGAAACGCCGCCAGCGCCGGAAAGGCCCGGATCAAACCCGCGTACGCCACCAGGCCGCCACCCAGCGCATAGCGCCGCCGCTTGAACGCACACGCCCCCAGCCCCATCGCCGCCATCCAGTCGATGCGCAACGTCGACCCCATCAGATTCGTCCCGAACCGCGAATAGTCGGTGACGCCAAACATGATCATCACCAGCAGCATCGCCCGCAGTCCGAAGGTCCTGCCGATCACGATGAACGTGGCCAGCAGAATCGCCGGGTCTATCAATCCCGACAGGGTCAGCGTTGTTTCGCTGGCCGGTGCCTTCCGGAACAGGGCGTGCGCCTGCAAGATCCACACGGGCGTGGCGTTCCCCCCGTGGTCCTGCAAGCTGCCGAGATAATCGTCGCGCCCCATCACGTCCTGGAAATAGCGCATGTCCTTTTTGAACTCTTCCCAGCGCTGGGGCGTGAAGCGCGACCGCACGCCCTGGATCTCGTCGACCAGCTCGGACACCGTGCGCATGTGGTTGTCGCGCAGATCGCGCAGGCGCACGCGGCTGATGCGTTCCGGCTGCACGTTGTTGTTGTCCAGGTAAGCCGCCACGCTGGCCAGGTACAGCCCGTCAAAGCGCAGCTCGCGGAAATATTTGGCCACCGGAAAATAGACGCGCATGTCCCACGGGTGAACCAGGGTGCGCCGGTGTTTCGAATTGTCGCGGAACTGCGGCATCCCCAGGTGGTAGTAACAGGCCACCCCCAGCACCGACAGCGCGCAC
>JAXDMH010000613.1:0-11966 GCA_034666225.1 Myxococcales bacterium | reverse complement strand
CGAAACGACCGCGGCGAACGCAACGACGACCGCACGCGCTGATGTAAGCGGGCGCGGCCCCGCAACAGGCGAGCGGCCAGCCGGGATCCTTGATAATCTTCACGTCGTGGAGGCTCCGGACGACTTTCGCGGGCTGGCGGATCGGTTCCGTTACGAGCTGGGCGAGCTGGTGGCGACGTCGCGGGCGATGTCGTCGCAGCGGGACATCCGCAAGCTGCTGGCGCTGATCCTGGAGAAATGCCGCCAGGTGACTGGCGCCGACGCCGGCAGCGTGTACGTCCTGGAAGGCGAGGGGCGCCCCGCGGAAAAACAGCTGCACTTCATGCTGTCGCAGAACGATTCGCTGGCCATCGACTTTCAAGAATTCACCCTGGCCGTCGACGAAAAATCGATCGTCGGCAAGGCTGTCCTGGACGCCCGCCCCATCAACATCCCCGACCTGGCGGCGCTGAATGAGGACGGCGGCAACCCCTGGGGTTTTCGCCACAACCGCACCTTCGACGAGAAGACCGGCTATCAGGCGCGTTCCATGCTGACCGTGCCCATGCTGTCCGCCCAGGCCGAGGTGATCGGCGTGGTGCAGCTGATCAACCGCAAGCGCCATCCCCAGCGCCGGCTGCTGGACCAGGCTGATTTCTCCGACTCAGTGATCGCCTTCGATCAAGCCGCCGAGGAGCTGGCCCTGGCCCTGGCCTCGCAGGCCGGCATCTCGCTGGAGAACGCCATCCTGTACGAAGAGATCAAGAACCTGTTCGAAGGTTTCGTCGACGCCAGCGTCACCGCTATCGAATCGCGCGATCCGACCACGTCGGGACATTCGCGGCGGGTAGCCACGCTGTCGGTGGGCCTGGCCCAGAAGGTTGACGCTGCCGCCGACGGGCTTTTTCGCGACGTGCATTTCTCGCCGGCGGCGCTCAAGCAGCTGGAGTACGCCGGGATGTTGCACGACTTCGGCAAGGTCGGCGTGCGCGAGAACGTGCTGGTCAAGGCCAAGAAGCTGTACGAGTCCGACCGCCAGGCGATCGGGTTGCGGTTCGCGTACATCCGCAAGGTGCTGGAAGCGGACACCGCCGAACGGAAACTGCGCGTGGCCCTGGAGCTGGGACGCGAGGAGATCCCGCGCCGCTTCGCCGAGCTGGAGGGGGAGTTATCGGCGCGCGTGGCCGAGCTGGATGACCACTGGGCTTTCATCAACAAGGCCAACGAGCCGACGCTGATGGACGAGGGGGGCGTCGAACGCCTGGCCTTCATCGCCAACCAGCGCTACCTGGCGCCGTCCGGCGAGCTGCGCCCGTACCTGGAACGCGACGAGCTGGCGGCGCTGGAGGTGCGGCGGGGGAGTCTGACCGCGGTCGAACGCGTGGAGATCGAAAGCCACGTCATTCACACCTTCAACTTCCTGAACAAGATCCCCTGGGGCCGTGAGCTGGCGGCCATCCCGCGCATCGCCGGGTCGCACCACGAATACCTGAACGGCAGCGGCTATCCCAAGCACATGGCGGCGGCGGACATCTGCATCGAGACCCGCATGATGACCATCGCCGACATCTTCGACGCGCTGACCGCCTCCGATCGCCCGTACAAGAAGGCGGTGCCCACCGATCGCGCGCTGGGGATCATCGAGGCCGAGGTCAAGGCGGGGCGCTGCGACGGCGATCTGTTCCGCGTCTTCGTCGAGTCCGAGGTCTACAAGAAAGCCCTCTGACCGTGGCTGTGACGACGCTTGTGCGCGGCCGGGCGGCGGCCGTGCTGGATCCGGCGGCGCGACGAAGCGCCGCGGCCCGCCTGCGCCTGGCCCTGCGCTCCATCAGGCGCAGCCGAGCGACGGTGACCCTGGTCTTCACCGACGACGAGGAGATCCGCTTTCTCAACCGCACGTACCGCAAGCACGATCGGGCCACCGACGTGCTCAGCTTTCACCTGCAGCAGCTGGAAGGCGAAGACGATCCCGCCGCCGCCGCCGCCGGCTTCAATCTGGGCGACATCGTCATCTCCGTCGAGACCGCGCGCCGGCGTTTTCCAGGCCGGCGCCTGCCGCGCGAGCTGGAGCGTCTGGCCGTGCACGGCCTCTGTCACCTGTTCGGCCACGACCACCACCGGCCGCGGCAAGCCCAGGCGATGTTCGCCCTGCAGAACCGCCTCTTGCGGCTGCCCGCCGCCGCCGCGCCGCGCAGCCGTGTTAACGTCGCGGCGCGCGCGCCATGAACAAGACGTTTGCGATGCTCTCGCTGCCGGGCACCTTCGTCAGCGCGTCGGGCCCGCCCCAGGCAGGGCGCATGGTGGCCAACAGCGCGTTCGTCAACGCCGTCGTTCGTCACGGCAGCTTTGATCGGTTCTGCCTGTTCATCGGCGAGAACAGCGATCGCCAGGGCGTGGAGCAACTGGCCGCCGAGACCGGTCTGGCCAGCCAGAGTGGAAGGTTACAGGTGCGGCACCTGCTGGACCTGCCACGCGCCTTCGCCACGGGCGACGTGAGCGTCTTTCACCACGCGTCTCACGTCGAACGGTTCCTGGAGTTGCTGTGGCTGCGCGATCGTTTCGCCTCGCCGGCGCTGCCCGCCATCCCTGTCACCGGGCAGATCCATTCCCTCAGTTACCCCGACCTGATGAAAGATTACCTGCGCGCGCTGTTGCACCCGCCCGGGCGCCACGACGCCATCTTTTGCTCCAGCCAGGCCGGTCGGCTGGTGTTGCAGCGATCGATCGAAGAGGCGCGCCAGGCCCTGAGAAGAATCGGCGCATCGCCCTCGGAGACGCCGTGGGCGATGCCGCTGGTGCCGCTGGGTGTGGACGTGGCCAGGATGCAAAGCGGGGATCGCTCCGCCACGCGCGCGCGCCTGGGTCTGGGGCCTGACGACGTGGTGATCCTGGGCCTGGGACGTTTCAGCGAATACGACAAGATGGATCTGTTCCCGCTGTTGCAAGTGTTTGCCGGCGTGGTGTCGCGCCGGTCGCCCGGTCAGCCGCGCTTGCGGCTTTTGCTGGCCGGCGCGCGCCAGGGGACGGAGACGCCCAGGATGGTGGCGCTGTGGGCTCAGGCGCTGGGCGTGGGCGACGCTGTCGTTCTGCACGTCGATTTTCCCGAGACGGAAAAACCCGATCTGCTGGCAGCGGCGGATCTGTTCGTCTCGGCCTGTGACAACGTTCAAGAGACCTTCGGGCTGTCGGTGATCGAAGCGATGGCCGCCGGGTTGCCCAGCGTCGTATCGGATTTTGACGGTTACAAGGACACCGTCACGCCCGACGTCGGCGTGCGCGTGGCCACCCGCTGGAACGCCGATCTCGATCGCCTGTCGGATCTGGGACCGATCCTTTATGCGCGGCCTCTGCATCTTTTCCTGGGCCAAAACGTCGCCGTGGCTCTGCCCGCCTTCGAACAGGCGTTGTTTGACCTGTGCGCCGACGCCGGCCGCCGGGCGCGGATGTCGGCGGCAGCGGCGGCCCGGGCGCGCGCCGTATACGACTGGCCGGTGGTGATTCGCGCCTATGAAGAAGTTTGGACGACGCTGGCCAACCAGCCGTTTGTTCCGCCGCCCGAGACCGCGGCGCAACATCCCTTGTCGCTGCGCTTCGGCCAGGTGTTCGCGCATTACCCGTCGGCGGCCATCGACGACGGCCTCGTCGTGCAGCGCACGCCGCTCAGCCGCGTCTTGTGCGTCGCGGAGAACGGCTACGTCATTTATCCAGAGCTCCGCCACATCTTCGACGGCGATGACGTCATGGCGGCGCTGGCAGCCGCTGAATCCGCGCTGACGGTGGCCGCTCTTGTCGCAACGCTGCAAACGCGTTGGGCCACGGATGAATCCTGGCGCGCCGCCGCGCTGTTGGCATGGCTGTTGAAACACGGACTTATCAGCGACGCGGGCGGCCGGTAGACACTGTTCTAGGTTTTGCCCGGGTGCTCGTGCTACCGTCCCGTTCGTTGTCCATCGGTAGTATGCCAAGCGCGGTTTGGCGGGCACTAGTGGCGATAGCTCTAACCGCCGCCACCGGCGCGACCGCGGCCGCCGGCGATGCCACGCCCGCCGGCAGCTCGCCGCCGGCGGTGATCTTCCTCTGGTACGCCGATGGCGGTCCGGCACCCGCCGCCAGCGCCTGCGCCGGCAAGATTCCCCCCGGGTACGCCTGCACGTTCGGCACCGACGTCGACGATTGCAAGCGCCAGGTGCAAACCTATCTCGACCGCTGGTACGCCGACCTCAACGTCATCTTCACGTACAACCGGCCGACCAGCGGCCGGTACTACACAGTGGTGGTGACCTCCGATGGCGGCGCCTGGTGCAACCCGGCCTACGATCAGCGGGTGGGCGGCGTCGCCCCCATCTCGTGCGAGCACGTTCTGGACGACGGCACCTGCTATGCGTTCCAGTGCGGTCACGACGCCAAGGCGTGCGCCACCATCATCGCCCAGGAACAGGCGCACCTGGTTGGCCTTGAACACACCAGCAGTCACAACGATGCCATGTACGTTTTCGTGTCGGCCCTCAGTGATGGTTTTGAAAACACGGAGAACCCGATCGCGAACAGCGTTTGTAACCGGCTGACGCAGAATTCGTTTCAGGAGATGCAGCAACGACTGGGCGCGTGGCCGGGCGGAACAAAGCCCGACCCGTTCGTCGACGTCGTTCAGGGCACCTTGCCGGTGGTCACCGTTTACCCGGGCGAGCTTCAGGGATCGGCCTACGGATGTTCTGTGGCGGACGGCGTCCGCGCGAAAGGGCCGGGATTTCTCGCGCTCATCGCCGGGCTGGCGCTTCTCCGCCGGCGCGCGCGCCGGACGATTTTCCCGCGCGGCTGATCGCGCGCGCGCCGGCGCGCGCGGACTGCGTGTCGCACCTCTCGGCACCTCGCGCGGCGCTGACGGCACCGACGATTCGATCCTCGCGTAAACACTCCCCTTGACGTCAGAACCAAGCTGCGCCTATATGCTGCGCCAACGAGGATGACTCCTCTCTTTCGGCCTAGGCACAACACACTCGCGAACATCTCCCTTTTCGTGCTCGCTGCGGGCGCATTGGGAACGGCGGGCGGTCTGCTTCTTTATGTGCGAACACCATACGCGCGTGGGATGCAGGATCCGATCGAGCAACCGATCCAGTTCGATCATCGCCACCACACGCGCGACGAAGGGATCGATTGTCGGTATTGCCACAACACCGTCGATCGCTCCCCGCACGCCAGCATTCCGCCCACCCAGCTTTGTCTGAACTGCCATTCGCAGGTCTGGAACAAGAGCCCGCTTCTGGAACCGGTCCGCCAAAGCTTTTTTGAAAACCGCCCGCTGGAATGGCGGCGCGTGTACAAGGTGCCGGAGTTCGTCTACTTCAACCATTCGATCCACGTGAACAAAGGCGTCGGCTGCGCCAGCTGCCACGGCCGCGTTGATCTGATGGCGGCGGTGGAGAAGGCGACCCCGATGACCATGGGCTGGTGCCTGGACTGCCACCGCAACCCCGAGCCGAACCTTCGGCCGGTCGAAGAGGTCACGAACATGGTCTGGAAGGCGGAGGGCGATCCGGCTGAAGCAGGGCGCCTGCTGGCCGCGAAAAACGAGGTCCACACCCGGACCAGCTGCACCACGTGTCACCGATGAGCTGCGAAGACAATCACGACAAGAAAGACGCCGACCGCAAGGCGCGCCGGTCGCGCGCCCTGACCATCGTCAGCGGAGTAAGCGAAGCGGGCCGGGCGGGCGCCGCGGGGACGTCGGCACCGGACGCGGCGTCGGACGCAGCGGCGGATACCGCGTCGGCTCCTCGTTACTGGCGCAGCGTCGCCGAGCGCGACCGCACGGCAGCCTGGGAGCAGGCCGCCCACCGCGAGTTTCCGCCCGGCGCCTCTGAACTGAACGACGACGTCAGCCGCCGCAGCTTCATGCAGCTGGTGGGCGTCTCCACCGCTGTGGCCGGGTTCGGCGTGGCCTGCCGCAAGCCCAACGAGAAGATCGTTCCGTTCGTGCGCCGCCCCGAAGAGGTGACGCCCGGCAACCCCCAGCACTTTGCCACCGCCCATGAACTGGAGGGGTTCGCCACCGGCCTGGTGGTGGAGAGTCACGAAGGTCGCCCCACCAAGGTGGAAGGGAACCCCGACCACCCGATCAGCCTGGGCGCGGCGACATCATATGATCAGGCCCTGGTCCTGGGCCTTTACGACGAGAACCGGGCCCGGCAGATCTCGCGCAACGGCGATCCCATCGCCTGGCGGACGTTTCTGGACGACGTCAGCCGCCGCGGCCAGGCTCTGGCTGCCGACGGTGGCGCCAAGCTGCGTTTCCTGACCGAGCCGACGGCGTCCCCGATGCTGGGCGATCTGCGCCGGCGCATCATCGAAAAGTTCCCGCGCGCCAAGTTCGTCAGCTATTCGACGCTGGGAGGCGAAGCCGGCTTTGAAGGAGCGCGGCTGGCGTTTGGCCGACCCCTGCAGCCGCGCCAGCACTTCGGTGAGGCCGCGGTGATCCTGTCCCTGGACGCAGACTTCCTGGGCGACGGGCCAGAGCAGCTGCGCCACAGCCGCCACTTCGCCGCTCGCCGCGAACCGGGCACCAACATGAACCGGCTTTACGTCGTCGAACCCTCCATGACCATCACGGGCGGCATGGCGGATCATCGCCAGCGCCTGCGCGGGTTGGACGTCGCCGCCTTCACGTTGGGTTTGATCGCCGCCCTCACCGATCGCCCTGGTTTTGAATCGCTGGCGCCGCTGGCTGGTCTGGCCCGCGCGCAAAGTGCAGGGAAGACCTGGGACGCCAAGTGGTTGGCGGCCGTGGCGCGTGATCTGGAGAAGAACCGCGGACGGTCGCTGGTGATCACCGGCCGTCGACAGCCCGCGGCGGTGCACGCGCTGGTCAACGCGCTGAACGTGGCGCTGGGGAACCTGGGCAAGACGGTGACCTTCGGCGCGCCGGTTCTGGTCGACGGCACAAACGGCGCGCTGGCGCTGGGCAGCCTGGCCGAGGACATCGCCGCCGGTCAGGTCGACACGCTGGTGATCACGGCGCGCAACCCGGCGTACACGGCCCCGGCCGACCTGAAGTTCGCTCAGCTGCTGCGCCGGGTGCCGAACACCATCTATCACACGCTGTACGAAGACGAGACGGCGGCCGCCAGCCACACGCTGGTGCCGGCCGCCCACGTTCTGGAGTCGTGGGGCGACGCCCGGGCCGTCGACGGAACGGCCTCCATCGTTCAGCCGCTGATCGCGCCCTTGTGGGGCGGCATCCCCGAGTCCGAGATTCTGGCGGCGTTCGTCGGAGACGGCGACGTGGGCGCTCACCAGCTGGTGCGTCGTTACTGGAAGGATCGACTGGGCGCCTCGCAGGACTTCAACGCTGCCTGGGAGCGCTGGCTGGCCGATGGGGTCATCGCCGGCACCGCCGTTCCCGCCGAGGAAGGTCTGGCCGTCGACGCGCCTGCCCTGGCCGGCGCGCTGTCGCCGTTGCTGGCGCCCAAACCCGAGGCGCTGGAGCTGGCGTTCGTGCGCGATGCCAAGGTGTTCGACGGCCGGTTCGGCAACAACGCCTGGCTGCAAGAGCTGCCCGATCCCATGACCAAGCTGACCTGGGACAACTCGCTGCAGATCTCGCAGACCACGGCGCAGAAGCTGGGCCTGGAGACCGGCGACCTGGTCTCGGTCGACTTTCGGCAGCGCAAGATGGAAGCCGCCGTGATGATCGTCCCCGGCCACGTCGACGAGGCGGTGACGCTGCCCCTCGGATACGGTCGGACGGGCGAGGGCGAAGCGGTGGCCAAGGGCGTTGGCTTCAACGCGAATCTGCTACGGGCCAGCGACGCCCTGTGGTTCGGGCGCGGCGTGACGCTGACCAAGCTGGACGAGCGTTACAAGTTTGGCCTCACCCAGGATCACTGGACGATGTCTCCTGACGGCCGGGACATCCCGCCGCCGGCCGTGGAGACGCCGCTGATGCAGCTGCTCAAGGAAGGGTCGGAGTTTCATCAGGAGCTCGAGGCCCGCCGCGGTCCGGCGGCCACCATCCACACGCCGGTCGACTACAGCAGCCAGAAGTACAAATGGGCCATGGCCATCGACCTCAACCGCTGCACCGGCTGCAACGCCTGTGTCACCGCCTGCCAGTCGGAGAACAACATCCCGACCGTCGGCAAGGCGAACGTGATGAAGGGGCGCGAGATGCACTGGATCCGCATCGACCGCTACTTCTCCGGTTCGGTCGAGGATCCGACGGTGATCACCCAGCCGCTGGCCTGCGTGCACTGCGAAAGCGCGCCCTGCGAGTACGTCTGTCCGGTCAATGCCACCGTTCACAGCGACGAGGGGCTAAACGAGATGGCTTACAACCGCTGCATCGGCACGCGATATTGCAGCAACAACTGCCCGTACAAGGTGCGGCGTTTCAACTTTCTTGAATACAACGGCGACGTCACCGCCGCTCGACAGATGGGGATGAACCCCGATGTCACCGTGCGCAGCCGCGGCATCATGGAGAAGTGCTCGTTCTGCGTGCAGCGCATCGAGCGCAAGCGCATCGATTCGCGCATCGCCGGGGTCCCCATCGCCGACGGTGACATCCAGACCGCCTGCCAGCAGGGCTGCCCGTCCGCGGCCATCACCTTCGGGTCATTGCACGACACAAATTCGCGCGTGTCCAAGCTGCACGCCAGCCCGCGCCGTTACGACCTGCTGCACGAGCTGGGCACCCGCCCCAGGACGGCGTACCTGGCACGCGTGCGCAATCCCAACCCTGAGCTTGCGAGGGCTGAGTAGCCATGGCCGCGCCCAATCTCGCCAACCTGTCGAACGACCCGCTCGAGCCGCGCGTCCTCATCGAGGGGAAACAGACCGACGCCACGCTGAACGACAGCTTGCTCCAGCACGTCTGGCGCGGCGCGGGCAAGGGGTGGTGGGCCTGCTTCTCCGTCGCCCTGGCGCTCCTGGGCCTGCTGGTCGTGGCGGTGACCTGGACCCTGTACAAAGGCATCGGGTCCTGGGGAAACAACATCCCCGTCGGCTGGGCCTTCGGCATCATCAACTTCGTCTGGTGGATCGGTATCGGCCACGCCGGGACGTTGATCTCGGCCATTCTGCTGTTGCTGCAGCAGAAATGGCGCACCTCCATCAATCGTTTTGCCGAGGCGATGACCTTGTTCGCGGTCATCTGCGCGCTGCTGTTCCCGCTCATCCACACCGGCCGACCTTGGTTCGCCGCCTACTGGCTGCTGCCTTATCCCAGCACCAACGGCATCTGGCCCCAGTTCAAAAGCCCGCTGGTGTGGGACGTCTTCGCGGTCTCCACCTATTTCACCGTCTCGCTGCTGTTCTGGTTTTTGGGTCTGATCCCCGACCTGGCGTCGCTGCGTGATTCATCGAAGAGTCCGATCAAGCGTCGCATCTATGGCCTGCTGGCCATGGGCTGGCGTGGCTCGGGCCGGCACTGGGCCGAGTACAAATGGGCTTACTTGCTGCTGGCCGGCCTGTCGACGCCGCTGGTGCTGTCGGTGCACACCATCGTGTCCTTCGACTTTGCCGTGTCGGTCCTGCCTGGCTGGCACACCACGATCTTTCCGCCGTACTTCGTGGCCGGCGCGGTGTTTTCAGGTTTTGCCATGGTGGCCACCTGGATGATCCCGGCCCGTCATTTTCTGGGCCTCAAGCACGTCATCACCATTCGGCACATCGAGAACATGTGCAAGGTCATGCTCGCCACAGGGATGATGGTCACCTACGGGTACATCATGGAGCACTTCATCGCCTGGTACAGCGGCAACCCGTACGAGTTCTCGCAGTTCTTCCGTGTGCGCCAGCGGGGGCCGATGGCGCCGGTCTACTGGCTGATGATCTTTTGCAACGTGCTGGTGCCGCAGCTGTTCTGGTTCAAACGCGTACGAACGAATCTTGCGATCGTCTGGATTGCGTCGATCTTTGTCAACGTGGGTATGTGGTGCGAGCGGTTCACCATCGTGGTGACCTCGCTGCACCGTGATTTCATCCCCAGCAGCTGGAAGATGTACGCGCCCACCTGGGTCGATATCAGTCTGTTCGCAGGGACCATCGGGCTCTTCTCGACGCTGTTCTTGCTGTTCCTGAAGTTCGTGCCGGCGGTGGCCGTCACCGAGGTCAAGGAGCTGCGCCACGAGATGGCCCATGACGCCGAACCTCGCGCGGCGGGAGGGGCGCACTGATGAGCGGCGGACACGAAGGCAGCGGATTCGTTCCCCGCCATTTCGTCCTGGCGGAGTACCCCACCACGGACGCGCTTTTACAGGGGACGAAAGAAGTGCGCGCCCGCGGCCACAAGAGCGTGGACACGCACACGCCGTATCCTGTGCACGGCATGGAAGAGGCGCTGGGGATCAAGCGGTTCAAGATCCCCTTCATCGTTCTGATGGGGGCCATCGCCGGAGCGGTGATTGCCTATTCGATGATCTATTTCTGTAACGTCATCGACTGGCCGTTGAACGTCGGCAATCGGCCGCCGCACAGCCCGCCCGCCAATATTCCCATCACCTTCGAGTTGACGGTGCTGCTGGCGTCGGGCTCGGCGTTCATGGGGGTCTTTGCTCTTTCCAAGCTGCCCATGCCGTACCATCCAGTTTTCGAGTCGGAGAATTTTCTGCGCGCGTCGGTGGACGCCTTCTTTCTGTCCGTCGAGGTCCCGGCCGGCGTCAACGCCGACAAGGTGGCAGAGGACGTTCGCGCCGCCGGCGGACAGAGCATCGAGATCGTCGAGGAGTCGGAGCGATGAAGCGCGCCCCGAACGCCCTGGTCACGGCCCTGTGGGTGGCGACGGCCGCCGCCGCGGTGACGACGTCGCTGGCCGGCTGCGACGAGAACATTCTGGACCCGATGGCGGATCGCCAGCCCAAGGTCAAGCCATACAAGGAAAGCGCCTTCTACGACGACGGCCTGGCCATGCGCGCCCCGCCCGAAGGCACCGTTCCCCGCGAACGGTCGCGCCTCAGCCCGATGTTCACGGCAGGACATGGCAACGACGTGGGACCGTTCGCCATCAACGGCGAACCGGTCAACGGCGGCTATACCGCCGCCATCCCGCTGCCGGTGAACGCCAAGCTGCTGGCCGTGGGACGCAAGCGTTTCGACATCACCTGCGCCACCTGCCACGGGCCGCTGGGCGACGGGGACAGCATCGTCGCTCGCCAGATGTCGCTGCGGCCGCCGCCGACGCTGCACAAGTACGCCGATCGCCCGCCTGGATACATCTTCGAGGTCATCAGCAAAGGCTTCGGCCTGATGGCCTCCTACGCAGCCGAGCTGACCATCGAAGAACGGTGGGCGGTGGTGGCGTACGTGCGCGCCCTGCAGATCAGCCAGAACGTGCCCGTCGACAGCCTTCCCGCCGACGTGCGGACGCGCCTGATGGCGCAGCCCCCAGAGGCTGCCGCGTCCGGGCCGACCGCGCCGGCCCCGTCACCGCCCGCCCACAAGGAGACGCCGTGAGTTCCGGAAGCGCTGTCACCACACAATCCGCGGCCAACCTGCAGCCGTTTGCGGGCAGTCGTTTCTGGATCATGGGCGGCGGCTTGGCCGGCCTGCTGCTGCTGGTCGCCACGTTCGCGGGGATGAGCATCGACCCGCGGCAAACCATGTTCTCTTATCTGGTCGCCTTCGCCTACTGGACGGGCCTTGGTCTGGGCGGGCTGGTCCTGCTGATGATCATGCACGCCTTCAAGGCCAAGTGGGTGACCATCCTGCGCCGCCCCATCGAGGCCACCACGCTGGTCTTGCCGTTGATGGCGCTGCTGTTCATTCCCATCGCCGTCGGGATGAAGGACCTTTATATCTGGGTCGCGCCACCGGCCGACATGGGACGGGAAGCCCTGGCCCTGCTGGCCAAGAAGCAGCCGTACCTGAACGTCACCTTCTTCGTGGTGCGGACGGTCGTTTATTTCGCCATCTGTATTTTTCTGTCGCAGCGGCTTTACGGCTGGTCGACGAAACAGGACAAGACCGGCGACGTGAACCTGACCCAGCGG
>JAXDMH010000612.1:0-4526 GCA_034666225.1 Myxococcales bacterium | reverse complement strand
TTTCCGACGCGACCATCCGCGCCGCCCTCCACGCCGCCGGCCTGCACGTCGAATCCACCCACCTCTGGAGCCCGTTCACGTCTGACGCAAACGGCAAAACCCTGTGGATAGCCTCGAAATCGACGGTCTTGCCAGTAACGGCCCAACGAGCACCGCGTTAATAAACCAAACCACCTATGGTACGCATTCACCTACACCAAAATCTTATCGACTTTCGATCGAAACAGCACTAGCCTGACGGCCGTCGTTCACCAATCCACACAATTGGAGTCAGGCCGTGTCTACCACTTCCATTCCGATCGCCAAGGGTCCCGCTCCCGCCCCGACCACCAAGCCCGCCCCCGCGGCCCAGCTGCAGAAGGCGCGCACCGGCGCCGAGGCGCTGATCCAGTCGCTGGAGCGTGAGGGCGTCGAGTACGTCTTTGGTCTCTCGGGCGGCGCCGCCATGCCGATCTTCGACGCCCTGGTCGATTCAAAGATCAAGCTGATCCTGGTTCGTCACGAACAGGGCGCCACGCACATGGCCGACGGCTATGCGCGCGCCACCGGGCGCCCCGGCGTCGTGCTGGTGACCTCCGGCCCGGGCGCCACCAACACCGTGACCGGCCTGCTCACCGCGCTGATGGATTCGGTGCCGATGATCGTGCTGACCGGACAGACCATCACGCCGATGCTGGGCAAGGACGCCTTTCAGGAGGCCGACGTCACCGGCATCACCTACCCGGTGGTCAAGCATTCCTATCTGGTGAAGAACCCCAACGACATCCCGCGCATCACGCGCGAGGCATTCTATCTGGCCAACACCGGCCGTCCGGGACCGGTGTTGATCGACCTGCCCAAGGACGTGACCTCCGCTCCGTGCAACGCCCCCTTCGTCGACACCGTCGACCTGCCCGGCTATCACGTGCCCGGCCACCCCGATCCCGACGCGCTGAAGAAGGCCGCCGCCCTGATCAGCAAAAGCCGCAAGCCGGTCCTGTACGTCGGCCACGGCGCCGTGATCGCCGGCGCTGGTAAAGCCGTGCTGGAGCTGGCCGAGAAACTTCAGGCGCCCATCGTGAACACGTTGCTGGGCAAAGGCGCCTGCCGCGAAGACCACCCGCTGCACCAGGGAATGCTGGGCATGCACGGCACCGCGTACGCCAACAAGGCGGTGATGAACACCGACTGCATCGTGGCCATCGGCGCGCGCTGGGACGATCGCATCACCGGCAAGCTCAGCGAGTTCTGCGTGGGCGCCACCAAGATCCACATCGACATCGACGTGGCCGAGTTCAACAAGATCGTCCGCCCCGACGTCAGCCTGGCCGGCGACGCCCGCCTGACCGTCGAGGATCTGCTGCCGCTGGTGTCAAAGCTGGACACGGCAGACTGGCTGAAACAGATCACCGAATGGCGGCGCCAGTTCCCGCTGAAGTACGCCAAGAAAGGCGGCCTGCGCGCCCAGCACGTGCTGGATCGCCTGGACGAGCTGGGCGGCCGCGACTGCATCCTGACCACCGACGTGGGCCAGCATCAGATGTGGGCCGCGCAGTTTTGCCTGACCACCAAGAACCGTCACTGGCTGTCGTCGGGAGGCGCCGGCACCATGGGCTACGGTTTCCCCGCCGCCATCGGCGCGCAGTTCGCCATGCCCGACAAGAAAGTGTGGGCCATCGTCGGCGACGGCGGCTTTCAGATGACCCTGGCCGAGCTGGCCACCGCCGCCATCCACAAGCTGCCGGTGAAGATCCTGATCATCAACAACAGCTATCTGGGCATGGTCCGACAGTGGCAGGAACTGTTCTTTGACAATCGACTGTCCGGTGTCGACCTGGAAGGCAACCCCGACTTCGTCAAGCTGGCCGGCGCCTATGGCATCAAAGGCTGGCGCATCAAACGCCCCGCCGAAGTCGACCGCATCCTGAAGGCCGCAATGGCCTACAACGAAGGCCCCTGCCTGGTGGAAGCCGAAGTCATCAAGGAGGACAACGTCTTCCCGATGATCCCCGCCGGCGCCGCCCTGCGCGACATGATCATCGAACGCCCCAAGCAAAAAATGGCCAAGCCCGAAGGGAGCACCTAGCCATGTCCGCCAGCGCAGCGTCCGTGTCGTCGTCGGCCGGCGGGGGAATCAGCCTCGCTCCCACCTCGCCCATCCACACCCTGTCGATCCTGGTGCGCAACAAACCGGGCGTCCTGGTCCGCGTGGCATTGGTCTTTTCACGCCGCGGCTACAACATCGAAAGCCTGGTCGTCAGCCCCGACGCCAGCAACGGCGAACTGTCGAGAATGACCATCACCTGCAGCGGCGATCCCGAAACGCTGGAACAGATCATCAAGCAGGTGACGAAGTTGATCGACGTCGTCCACGCGTTTGATCACACGGGCCAGGCGGTGATCGAGACGGAGATCGCGCTTGTGAAGTTGAAGTGCAAGATCGACCAGAGGACGGAGATCCTGCAGATCGCCGAACAGTACAGCGCGAAGGTCGTGGATTACGGCCCAGAGTCGCTAATCTTGAGGGTCTACGGGTTGAGCGACAAGCTGGACGCGTTCTTGATGCTGCTGCAACCGTACAAGGTGGCGGAGTTGGTTCGGTCGGGGAAGGTGTTGATGGCGCGCGGGTTGGCGACGACGTAGGGGGGCCAGGCCGTTGGTCCTGATTCGGACGTGTCTGCGCGATTCTGATTGACCGGGCTGCGTAACTGGTTGGATGAGAGGCGCCGAAAACAGGCGGTGATCGATCGTGCCATCGAGGAATTTCGTCGGACTCGCGGGACCCTTCCGATGGGGGCCCACGTTCTTCGGTTGGATCAGGATGAGGCTATCGTGCGAGTGATGTACATGACGAACCGCATTCCGCCGGGCCGAGCCTGGTTCGCCGTTCCGGCGAGCGGTGCTGCGATCCGCGAGTTGGCATTCCAAGAGGTCGCGGGTATCGAATCGGCCTGGCGTTAGGAATCACAAAGCACGCAATCGGTGGGGCCCTGAGATCGCGATTGCAGCGGGCCTGACCGCACCTCAGTCCGGCATGGCGCACGCCAGTGTCGTAAACGAGGCGATCTTCGGGTTGCCCGGCCATTCGAAGTTCTCGACGTTTTGAAATCGAAATCCAGCACCCGTGACCAGGGCGGACATCGGGCGATTGAGGTGGCAGCCGGCGCCGATGAACATGTGGGCCCTGTTCAGCCTGTGTTGCCACTTCTGGATGCCTGATTCGTTGGAGAGGCCGTGCTCGAGGAGGAGATAGTGCCCGTCGGGCGACAGGACCCGTCGTATCTCGGCGAGGGCGCGGTCGACGTCGGGGATCGAGCAGAGGGTCAGCGTCGCGGACTGGATGCGGCTGCAGCGTGATCTGATCGAGCTATGTCAGTCGCAGAGCGCAGTCGAGAGGCACTCGAGCCAGTTCGGCCGCAAGTACGAAGTCCGTGGTACGCTTCAGGGACCTTCCGGTCGTCGTGCTGAGGTGATGACCATCTGGGTGATCTTGGTGGATGAGACTGCTCCGCGTTTAGTGACCGCATTCCCGGGGTAAAGCGATGAAGTTCAAACAACTCGAAACCGTCGTTCTCGACCGTGACGTCCCGGAGATGGGCCTTCGGAAGGGAGATCTTGGCGCGGTCGTTCTGACGTACGAACCGGATGGTCTCGAGGTCGAGTTCGTCACCGCTTCGGGAAGAACTCAGGCTCTTGTGACTCTGCAGGCCACTGATGTTCGAGCGGTCATGGACGAGGATTTGATTTCTGTCCGGCCGCTCAACCGGGGCGCCGCCTAGCGAGGTCTTGTCGGACGGCACCTTGCGATTCTTCCGTCCCTCTCTGTTTTCCTTCATCGCGCTCTTCGTGGCCGCCTGCGCGACTCAGGGCGCCGGCGATTCTGACGAGGCCAATGTCCGCCGCCTCGCCAACCCGGCCGCCTTCGACGCGGCCGGCGAATCCTTCTGGCGCGCCGTTCGCGATCACGACGACGCCGGCACCGCCCGCGATCTCGCCAACCACCTCAAACGGCCGGACGCGCGCGAGTCGTTCGCCAGCGCGATGCAGATGTTCCGGTGGGAAAATGGGCGGCTGAATTCGTGGCACCTGACGGCGAAGGCCACTGTTGGCGACGAGGAGCATCGTCAATACGAGCTGCAGTGTTCCCGCGGGATCGTTCGCGCGGTGCTGACGTTTCACCGCAAGACGGGGCACATCACCAATCTCCAGATCGTGCGGACCAGCATTTATGTGGCGGCTCCCGTGCCGGGCATCGACAGCACCGTCTCATGGACCGAGACGACGGTGGGTCCCGGGCTGGGGGCGACCATCGCGTCGCCGCGGGCAGCGACCGGCGGCAAGCTGCCGGCCGTGGTGCTGATCGGCGAGAGCGGGCGCCTGGACCGCGACGAAAGCACGGGGCCGGTGCGCCCGTTCCGTGACCTGGGCGACGGGCTGGCGTCGCGCGGGGTGGTCACCATTCGTTTCGACAAACGTTCCTTCGTGGCGCCGCACGCCTTCGGGCGCGTGTTCACCATCGACGAAGACCTGATTCAGGACGGCGCCTC
>JAXDMH010000611.1:0-22058 GCA_034666225.1 Myxococcales bacterium | reverse complement strand
AGCATCGCCACCCGCACCGCCGTCGACGCGCTGTAGGTCAGCAGCAGGCAACGGGGCCCCGCCAGACGCCGCACGGCGGCAAACGCGGCGATGGTCCACAGCTGCCTGTTGACCCGCGGCGAGAATGGATCCCAGAAGACGACGTCGGCCAGGGCGCGTTCACCGGCTAGAGACTCCAGCAACTCGCCACGCACCAACCGCCACAGCGTGCGCGGGGTTTCATGCCGCCCGTCGCTGATCAACGCGCGCGCCGCCTGACCGGCCTCGCCGTCCAGCCCGAAAGCCGCCCCGTGGGTCAGCGCCAGTTCCAGCGCGCCCAGATCACGCTCGAAGCTGACCAGCTCCAGCCGGGCAGCGCCGGCGGGCGCCGCCTCGGACACCGCGCGCGCCGCGACTGCGTTTGAGCCGGCGCCCAGACCGACGTCGAACAGCACCAACGTTTCGCCGGGCGCGGCGACCAGACGTTCGGCCAGGCGCGACTGCTGGACATAAAGCTGCTGTGCCTCCACGAGGGGCCCGACGCCGGGGTGCATGATCTCACCGTCGGCGACACTGCGCACGGCCAGGGCGCCCCCGCGCGTGCGCACCACCTCGTGATTCACGGTAGGGTTCACGATCAGGCGCGGCCTTGCGCCCGGCCTCCCGCCCGGCCTTCCGCGTGCTCGTGCCGGTCGATCTCGGACAGGCGCTGCCGCGCGAAGGCGACGTACCCACCGGCGTCGATGGCGGCGCGGGCCTCCTGCATCAGCCCCAGGTAGTAATGCAGGTTGTGAATGGACAGCAGCCGCGGCCCCAGCGGCTCGCTGCATTTATAGAGGTGATGAAGGTAGGCGCGCGAAAACGTGGTGCAGGTGGCGCAGGCGCAGCGTTCGTCCAGCGGCTGATCCGACAGGCGGTTCGGCCCGCGCGTGATGCGGACCCGGCCCGTCGACGTGAACGCCGTCCCCTGCCAGGCCAGATGCGTCGGTATCACGCAGTCGAACATGTCCACGCCGCAGCCGATGGCGTACAGAAGGTCGGGCGGCGTCCCCACGCCCATCAGATAGCGCGGCTTTTCCACCGGCAGAAGGTCGACGGCGAAGGCGGTCATCTCTTCGCGCTGCGCGCGCGTGTCGCCCACCGCCAGCCCGCCGATGGCGAACCCGTCGAACGGATGCGCCGTCAAAAAGCGCACCGATTCTGCGCGCAGCGACGGAACCAGTCCGCCCTGCACGATGGCGAACAGCGCCTGGTCAGGGTTGGATCGCGCGGCCAGGCTGCGCAGGGCCCAGCGGTGCGTGCGCTCCATGGCGGCCCGCACGGCGCCTTCGTCCAGCGTGGCGTTGATGCATTCGTCCAGCACCATCATGATGTCGGACCCGATCGCGGTCTGCATCTCGATCGATTCTTCGGGCGACAGGTGGTGAATCCGCCCGTCGACGTAGCTGCGAAAATGCGCGCCGTCTTCGGACAGCTGGCGCTCGGCCGGCAACGAGAAGATCTGATAGCCGCCCGAATCCGTCAGCACCGGTCCCGGCCAGCGCATGAAATTGTGGATGCCGCCCACGCGACGGAAAAGCTCGGCGCCCGGACGCAGCAACAGGTGATAGGTGTTGGCCAGCAAGATCGGCACGTTCATCGCCAGCAGATCGGTGGGCGTCAGTCCGGTCACCGTCGCCCGCGTTCCCACCGGCATGAAGACCGGCGTTTCGATCACGCCGCGCCCGGTGTGCAATCGCCCGCGGCGCGCCCGCGAATCGGGATCGCGCCCCAGCAGCGAAAAAGCCAAAGCCATGGCGAAAACTACCAGTGCCCCGCGTCGCGAACCAGCGCGGCCCGCGCAGCAGCGCGGCGGCGCGGATCCCCCTCATGTCGGCCTGGTGGGATCGCGTTGCCGCTGGTGCCCTCGGAAATTCGAGGCACCCACAGCAGAGGCGGCGCCGATCCGGCGTTCGGCGCCGCAGGGTCGCTGATATTGCGCGGGCACAAGCGTTGCTTCACTGTTTGCCCATGAGAAACCCCGGCTGGCTCTCTGTCGTTCCCTGTTTCCTGGTTCTGGCGTGCGGAGCGGTGACACCCGGCGCCAGCGACGGTGCCGCCGATTCAGGCGGCGGATCCGGCGGCAACGCCAGCGGCGGCGCCACCGGCAGCGGCGGGTCCGGCCCCGGGACGGGCGGCGCATCGGGTTCGGGCGGCGCTGTCGGTTCCGGCGGGTCCAGCGGCTCCGGCGGCGTGCAAGGCAGCGGCGGCGCCGGCGGCAGTGGTGGCAGCAATGGCTCGGGCGGCAGCATGGATGCAGCCGCCGATCATCCGGCCGACACCGGCGGCAAAACCTGCCAGGAGATCATCGCCGAATACGACGCCGCGTTCACCGAAGCCAAGATGTGCAACCCGCTGGCGCTGTCGCCGGTGGCTCAGTGTCAGGCCACCGCCAGCGCCTCGCTGCCCTGCGGGAACTGCGTGACCCACGTGCAGAGCACCAAGATGCTGGACGAGATTCGCGCGCGCTGGACCGCCGCCGGTTGCAAGGCTGGCATCTGCCCCGCCATCGCCTGCATCAACCCCGGCATGGGCGCCTGCACCGCCAAAGGCAACGGTGGCGTCTGCTCCGATGAGCGCCAAGCAACAACGAATTAAGTATTAATTGCACCCGATGCGCTGCTTGCCGACGGCCAGGTCGTCGAGCCACCAGTTCGTCGCGACGGGGAGGCCCTGGTACAGGTACGCGCCGACCTCCAGCAGGGTGAAGTCTTGCGCCTTCTCCTGCGTGGGGCGCGTCGTGGTCGCCGGGTCCGAGAAAACAAACGGTGCTGGCCAGGTCAGCTCGACGCCGTTCAGCCACAGGCGCGGATCGGCGGCTTGCGGGTTGGTTCCGTTGGCGCCGTCGAACTGCCATTCCAAACACGCCCAGTCGTCCAGCACGACAGGCGCGTCGGCGACCTGAACCCATTCCGGATAGCCGGGCGGCTCGGGCGGATGCCAGACCGTCATGTATTTTTGCGTGTAAGTCGCCACCTCGTACCAATCCAGCTTGTCGATGGCGGTCGCCGCCGGCGTGCCCGGCCGGGGATAGCGCGCGTTGAAAATGCCGGCGTGCGAGTTGGGGCGTGCCGGCGTGGTGTAGACGAAGGCTCGCCCCCACAGCGTGGGGCCAAAGTTGGCCGGCAGATCGAACCGGACGGTCTTCTTCGGTCCGCCCTGCTGGCCTTCGACGCCGCCGCGCAGATCTTTGGCGTGCAGCGAGAACGTGCCCCGGTGCGCGCGCGTGTTGTCGACCAGCAGCGCGCCGGTGAACTCGTTCCGATACGGCGTCCAGCCGGCGGGCAGGTTTCCTTCTTCGAAATCCCAGCAGATCGTTCCCGGCGTCGAGCAGCCATCGCCGGCATCGCTCCCCGCGTCGCCCGCTTGTCCACCGGCGCCGCCACCGCCGCTCGCTCCCGCAGCATCGGCGACCGGCGCCGCATCGACGCCGCCTGCGCCACCGCCGGCTCCTCCGCTGCCGCCGCCCGCGTCCGCCATCACCGCGCCGCCCGTCCCGGTGCCCGACCCGCCGCTGCCGGCGGGGCCGCCGCTGCCGCTCGCGCCTGGCGAGCTGGTGCAGGAAAACGCGCCCAGCGCCGCGATCGCAACCAACCGAATAGGCTTCACCAACACAACAGTGGAGTCTCGACGCCGATTCCGTTGGGCAAAGAACACCCTGGCCGCAAAACCTGGCGCCAGCGTCGTCAGACGCCCAGCACGGCATCCACGCTGTCCGCCAGCACGGTCACCAGCGCGTCGATGTCGCCAGGCGAGGTGTTGAGCGGCGGGAACAGATACATGGTGTCGCCCAGCGGACGCAGCAGCGCCCCGCGCCCCAACGCCTCGCGGTAGACGGTGTAACCAATGCGCCGGCGCGGATCCAGCGCGCCACCGTCGGCGCCGCAAAGGTCGACCGCCGCGACCATGCCGCAACCGCGAGCGTTGCGCAGGAACGAACGCGACGAGGCCAGCGCCGACAGCGCTGCCGCCAGGCGCGGGCCGTTGGCGGCCACGGCGCCCAGGACGTCCTCATCGGCGAACAGGTCCAGCGCCGCGTTGGCGACCGCCACGCCCAGCGCGTTGCCCGTGTACGTGTTCGAATGCAGAAAGGCGCGCCCCGCGCCGTAATCAGCGTCGAACAGCGCGGCGATCTCGTCCGTGGTCAGCACCGCCGACAGCGGCAGGAATCCGCCTGTCAGCCCCTTCGACAGCACGGCGAAATCCGGCAGCGCCGCCGGGGCCAGGTGACTGGCCAGGATCGCGCCACAACGTCCCAGGCCGGCGGCGATCTCGTCGGCGATCAGATAGACGCCGTGGTCGGTCGCCCAGGCGCGCAAGCGACGCAACAGATCAGGACTGTAAAGGCGCATGCCCCCCGCCGCCTGCAGGACCGGTTCGTAGATCACCGCGGCCAGGCGGTCAGCGACGGCGCTCAGTTGTGCTTCGATGGCCGGCCACTCCGCGGCGGTGTCCATCCAGTTGCCGGCGGTGGGCCCAAGGCGATACGGCAAACCCGAAAGCTTGCTGACCGGGAACATCAACGCCCGATATGGATCGGCGTAAAGCCCGCAGTCACCGACCGACAACGTGGCCACCGTCTCGCCGTGATAGCCGTTCTGCAACGCTGCCAGGTGGGTCCGCCCCGGCTGCCCGCGCTGGGCCTGCGCCTGCACGGCCATCTTGAGGGCGATCTCGACGGCGGTCGATCCGTTGTCGGCCAGAAACACCTTGCCGAAATGACCGGCGCGCCGCCCGACCGGCGCCCGCGCCGACCACGCCGCCAGTGGCTGGCCGTTGGCCGCCGCCAGCAGGCGTTCGCACAGACGGACCAGCGGCGCGCTGGTGGTGTTGGCGGTGATGACGTGCTCGAAGGCGTCCGCCTGCGCCAGCAGGGCCTGCCGCAGATGGGGGTGGCCGTGGCCGAATGATTTGCACCACCAGCTGGAGATGCCGTCCAGGATCTCCCGGCCGTCGTCCAGACGCAGGCGCAACCCACGCGCGCCGACCACCACTAGCGGCGGAAACGCCCGGTGGTCGCGCATCTGGCTGCAGGGGTGCCAGAACACCGCCAGGTCGCGGGAAATCAGCTCATCGGACGAACCGGACGAACCACTCATTCGCAAGAACTAGCACGATCAGGGCTGGCGTCTGTAGGCTGCTGGGGTGCCCCCCGTACCGGCCGCCATTGTCGAGAACGTCCCGCTGGCGTCGCTGACCACGTTGCAGCTGGGCGGACCGGCGCGCTATTTCCTGCCGGCCGCCGACGAGGCCACCGTCCTGGAAGGCCTCCTCTGGGCGGCGGAGCACGGGCTGCCGGCATTTGTGCTGGGCGGCGGATCGAACCTGGTGGTGGCCGACGCTGGATTTGCCGGCCTGGTGATTCACCTGCAGTCACGCGGCGTCGTCCATGCACCGGCCGCTGCCGACCACGCGTTGGTCCAGGCTCAGGCGGGCGAGCCCTGGGACACGTTCGTCGCCGACACGGTGGCGCGCGACCTGGCGGGCCTTGAATGCCTGTCGGGGATCCCCGGTCTGACCGGCGCCACGCCCATCCAGAACGTGGGCGCCTACGGGCAAGAAGTGGCTGACACCATTCGCAGCGTGCGCGCCGTCGATCGGCAGACGCTGGCCATCGTCGATCTCCCCGCCAGCGCATGCGCCTTCGGCTATCGCGACAGCCTTTTTCGGCGGCAGCCCCAGCGGTACGTGGTCCTCTCGGTGACGTTCGGCTTGCATCCAGGCGGCGCGCCGGAGATCCGCTATGCCGAACTGGCGACGGCGCTGGCCAGCATCGCGCGTCCGTCGCTGGCGGAGATTCGCGCCACCGTGCTCCGCCTGCGCCGGAGCAAGTCGATGGTGATCGATCCCGCCGATCCCAACCGGCGCAGCGTTGGGTCTTTCTTCACGAACCCCATCGTCGCCGTCGCAGAAGCGCAAACCCTGGCCGACCGTCTGCTGGCCACGGGCGCCGTCGCCAGCGCCGCCGAGCTGCCGCATTTCCCGACCAGCGACGGACGCATCAAGCTGTCCGCGGGCTGGCTGATCGAGCGCGCCGGCATCAGCAAAGGATTCCGTCAGGGCGCGGTGGGCGTGTCGACCAAACACGCCCTGGCCCTTGTTCATCACGGCGGTGGAACCACCGCCGAGCTGCTGGCGCTGGCGGCGCACGTGCGGCGCGCGGTGGCCGATCGATTTGGAATCGTCTTGCAGCCCGAGCCGATTTTTTTGGGCGACATTTCCGTTGCCTCGTAACCTGAACATCCGTATAGTCGTCCGCGCTCGAGAGCCGCTTCGTCTGGCGCGGGCCGTTTCCGTGGATGGGCAATATCGGGGCGGGAGTCCGGGGATGGATTCCGCGGAAACGGCACCGGCCGGCGAGGTGTCTGCGGGCCCGAGTCAGCAAAGGCAAAACGAATTACCGCGAACGTTTCAGGGGAGCGATCGCACCGCGGGCGTTGCGCGGGCCCAAAGACAGGTGCAAGGATAGTCAGCAACAACAATGATGGGTCGCAAGGCATTGTGGACCCTGGTCGGTTTGTGCGCGTCGGCTTGTGCTTCCAATGGGAACGCACTCCCCCCGGGGAGTAATGGCGGCGGTGGCGGCGGCGGCAGTTCCAGCGGCTCGGGAGGCTCTGGTTCCGGCGGTGAGAGGGACGCAAACACCGCCGGGGATCTGAAAGACGACGCCGCAACGTCCACCGGGGGAAGCGGCGGTGCTGGCGGCGACGCCGCGCCCGACGTGGGTGGCGCGGACGTCGGCAGCGCCGACATCGGCGGCGCCTGCCCGCCCGGCACCTTGCTGTGTGATGACTTCGAGTCGTACGGCACGCCCGCCGAGTTGATGGCGGCCTGGAAGCCAAGCGCCACCGCCGCCACATTGACCGTCGACGCCACCAAGGCCTGGAAGGGAACCAGATCCCTGCACATCAAAGCCGCCGCCGGAACGCCGTCCGCGGTGATCGTCAGGGACGGCGCGCCGCTGTTTCCGATTGCCGGTAACGTCATGTTCGGCCGCGTGATGCTGTGGCTGACGGCGACGCCGGGCGGGAACTACCACTGGAACAGCATCCAGGCGGCGGGGACCATCCCGGGATCGATGTTGTGGGGGAAATACGGCTGGGGCGGTCAGTTCGGAAAGGTGCTGGCCGGGTACACCGTTCGCACCACGCCCGCGGGCAGCGCCACTACGGATTGTTCAAAGCCGTCGGCGATGGCCATTCCCGCCCAGCGTTGGGTCTGCGTCGAGTGGGAATTCGACGGCAACAAAAACGAAATGCACCTGTGGTTCGACGGCGCGTTGCTGGCCGACGCCGACATCGTGGGAATGGGCAACCGCTGCGTCAACCAAGGCGACCTGGGCAAGCCCTGGGCCGGCCCGATATTTTCCAACCAGACGCTGGGCTGGCAGCAATATCAGGCGTCCAGCGGCGCCCTGGAATTGTGGATGGACGATCTGGCGGTGGGCAAGGACCGCCTCGGTTGTCCTGCGCTGCCCTAGCTGACGCTTCCGTCGACCAGGCCGGCGCAAACCGCTACCGGCGCCGTTCGGGCGCACGAGGCCGGCGAAACTCTCGACCCACTTGCGATGATAACTTGGCATGGACAGCGCACTGATGGGGATCGCCCATGCCTAGCATTCGGTCCGTCGAGGTGGCCTCGCCTGTCGGTCAAGGAAAGGTCGTCTTCGAGCGGATGTCGGGAGGCGAAGCGCTGGGACGTCCCTTCGAATATGACGTCGACATCCTGAGCCCGACGGCGGATCTGGTCATCGCCGACGCCGTCGGCAAACGGATGACGGTCGAGATGGGCATGGGCAACCATCCGCCCCGTTTCTTCAACGGCGTGGTGGCGCGTTTCTCGCTGGTGGCCTGGACCGGCGAAAACTTTCGCTATCGGGCCAAGCTGCGTCCCTGGCTGTGGATTCTCTCCCGCTCGTCAAACAGCCGCATCTTTCAGGGCAAAAGCGTGGTCGACGTGCTTCGCAAGATCTTCGAGGAGCACGGATTCTCCGGCGACATCGACGCCGGCGGCCTGGACCAGGGCAGTTACAAGCCGGTCGAATACCTGGTTCAGTATCACGAGACGGATTTCAACTTTGTCAGCCGCCTGATGGAACAGGCGGGCATCTATTACTGGTTCCGCCACGAGCACGGCAGGCACGTCATGGTCCTGTGCGACGGCGTCAGCCACGACAAGGTCCCCGGTTACGAAGCCATTCCGTTCTTCGCCGGCGACCCGTCATCGATAGACAAGCTCGGCCATCAGCACATCGCCGCCTGGAGCCTGGGGCTGCAGGTCGAACCGGGCGCCTTCGCCGCCAAGGAGTTCGACTTCGAGAAACCGCGGGCGCCGCTGTTGTCGGTGCTGGGCGCGAACAAACCGGGAACAGACGGCAGGCTGCAGGTGTTTGAATATCCGGGCCTGTATCTGGCCACCGATCAAAGAGACGCCTATGTCACCAGGCGGCTGGAGGAGCAGCAGCAGGCCAGCGAGATGGCCACCGGCGCCGGCAACGCGCGCGGCATCCGTCCCGGGGCCTGCTTCGCGCTGACCGAATATCCAGCCGAGAAACAGAACCGGCAGTACCTGGTGACAGCGGCGTCGTACACGCTGTCGACGAATGCCTATTCCTCCGGCAGCGGACAGGGACATGGGCAAGGGCAGGGGGGCGACGGAGAGGAGGACTTTCAATGCAGTTTCGTCGCCATTGATTCCAGGCACACGTTTCGCACGCCGCTGACCACGCCCAAGCCGACGGTGGCTGGCCCGCAGACCGCGATCGTGGTGGGCAAGGACGGCGAGGAGATCTGGACTGACAAGTACGGCCGCGTGAAGGTGCAGTTTCACTGGGACCGCGAAGGAAAAAGTAATGAACAGAGCTCGTGCTGGGTGCGCGTGTCGCAGGCCTGGGCCGGGCCCAAGTGGGGATCGATCCACATCCCGCGCATGGGCCAGGAAGTGATCGTCGATTTTCTGGAGGGCGATCCCGATCGCCCCATCATCACCGGCCGCGTCTACAACGCCGACAACATGCCGCCGTACGAGCTGCCGGCCAATCAAACCCGGAGCGGGATCAAGAGCCGCAGCACCAAGGGGGGCGCCCCGGGAAGTTTCAACGAGCTGCGCTTTGAAGACAAGAAGGGGGCGGAAGAGATCTACCTGCAGGCGGAAAAGGATCTCAAGTCGCTGGTCAAGAACAACGAGCACCGCGAGGTCGGCCACGACCGCAAGACAGAGATCAAGAACGACGAGACCATCACAGTCGACGGGAATCGCACCGAGCGGGTCAAGCAGAACGAGACCATCAGAATCAACGGCAGCCGGACAGAAACCGTGGATGTGGACGAGACCCTCACGGTGACCGGCGCCCGCACGCGCACGGTCAGCCAGGCCGAGAAAATCACCGTCAACAAAAGCCAAACGATCACCGTCGGCGAAAATCGGTCGACGACCGTCGGGAAGAACGAATCCACAACGGTCGGCGGCAGCCAGCACCTGGAAGTCACCAGGGACCAGACCGTCACCCTTTCGGCCACCCGAACCCTGAAGATCAGCAAGGACGACACCGTCAACATCGGCGGCAAGCTGACCATCAACGTCTTGAAGGACGAATCGTTGCACGTGGGAAAGAAACTGGTGGTGGACGCCGGCGACGAGATCGTTCTTCAGTCGGGCGAGGCCAGCATCACCCTGAGAAAGAGCGGCGAGATCACCATCAAGGGCAAGAACATCGCCCTGGAGGCCGGCGGCAAGGTGCACGTCAAGGCGTCGGGTGACGTCATCATCAAAGGCAGCAAGGTCACGCAAACCTAGTGCTAGCAACCGCCGTCGAGGGGCCTGGCGGCCCGTCCCGCGCAAGTGGGTAAAGGTGCGCTCTTGACGACGGAACGTTTGCCCGGATACTAGCCAAAGGCGAGCAGATGATAGGCGTGGGGCAGCAGCTCGGCGGATATACGATCCTTCACAAGATCGGTCAGGGCGGAATGGGCGACGTTTATTTCGCCCAGCATCGACGCGTCGCCAGGCGGGCGGCGGTCAAGGTCTTGCTGCCCGAGCTGTCGCAGAAGGCGACGGTGCTGGATCGCTTCTTCAACGAAGCGCGCGCCACGTCGCTGATCAAGCACCCCGGCATCGTGGAGATCCTGGATTGCGACGTCCTTGATGATCAGGCGTTCATCATCATGGAGTACCTCGAGGGTGAAAGCCTGGGGGAGTACCTGAATCGCACCGGCGCGCTGGGACAGGATTTGCCGTTTCTGCTGGGCGTCGCCACCAGCATCGCCAGCGCCGTCGGCGCGGCGCACGCCACCGGGATCATTCACCGCGATCTGAAGCCGGACAACGTCTACTTGCACCTGGCCAGCGCCAGCGATCTCACAGTGACTGTGAAGATTCTGGACTTCGGCATCGCCAAGCTGGCGCAACAAGAAGGCGGCACCAACCAGACCAAGACCGGCATGTTGCTGGGAACGCCGGCCTATATGTCGCCCGAGCAGTGTCGCGGCGCCGGCCAGGTTGATCTGCGGTCCGACATCTATTCTCTGGGCTGCATCTTTTATGAACTGGTGTGAGGAGCGCCGCCCTTCTTGCACGAGGGTGCGGGCGACATGATCATCGCCCACGTCTCGGAGCCGCCGGAGCCGCCCATCAACCGCGTGCCGGGCATGTCGCCGGCCCTGGACGCGCTGATTCTGCGCATGCTGTCGAAGAAACCCGAACATCGTCCGCAGACCATGGACGACGTCGCCGCCGAGCTGGCCGCCTGCGCGGCGACGATGGGGATGGTCCTCGACAAGCCGCTGCGCCCACGCCTTCCGGTCGAGCGGCCGGTGACGGCGGCGCAGTTTTCGTCGACGCAGGTTTCCCCCGGCGGGATCCCGCGGTCGCAGGTCACGCCGCTTCCCGGATCGGGCGCTATCCGCGCCCCTTCCTCGCCGTCGCTTCGTCCGGTGACGCCTTACGGGGTACCGGCAAAGCCGGCCAGCGTGATCGAATCGGGTCGCGTGCGGGTGCCCACCGGCTCGGGTCCTGATACCTCGGTGCCCGCGGCCTATGTCGGCGGAACGCGTGTCATGGAGGCGCAGGTTCGGCCGACCACGACGATGGGCTCCGCGGCGGCCGAAGTGCAAAAGGCGCCCGTGGTGGCCAGGCCGGCGGCGCGCGGGAAGATGTTCGCGCTGGCCGGCGGCGCCGTGTTGGTCGTTGGCGTGATCGCCATCGTGGCCACGCGCGGGGGATCGCCGCACAAGCGATCAGTGGTGGCGGAGCCGACGGCGACAGCCGCATCCGTCGACAATGTTGCGGCGCCGGCGCCACCAGCACCGAGCGCCGCCGCCGAGCCGCCTCCCGCTGCCGCGGCGCCGTCCGCACCCGCGCTGCCCGACACCGTCCGCATCGATCTTCAGGGCGTGCCGGCGCGCACCGCCGTGACCCTGGACGGTCGCCCGGCGTCGCTGCCGCTGCAGATCGCCCGCGGGCCGCAGGTCCATCGCATCGTGCTCAAGCCGCCGTCTGGCGCGGAACGAACCCTGGAAATCGACGGCAGCAAGGACCGCCTGGTCGAGCTGATGTTCGACAAGCGCGCCTCGTCGACAGACAGCCAGAGCAGTCATTCCTCAAGCAGCGACAGCGGTCATTCGTCGTCAGGCTCGTCTCACGGCAAATCCAGCAGCGGCAAGAAGAAGCCGGGCGCCGGCAGCGACCGCGACGCCATCACGGATATCTAGTCGCCAAGGCGCTCGCTGCGCGAATTCAAGGGTGTCGAATCAACACGACATCGTCGATCCAGACGCCGAACGAGGACGTATCCGCGTTGGCGCGCACCTGGAACTCCAGGCCCAGGGCGTGGTCCAGATCCTTCTGGTCGTCAGGAACCATCGTGTCGCCGGTGCCCTGCAAAGGAAAACTGAAGGCCTTCCCCTCGCCGTCGCCCCACTTCTGCGTGACAGTGACGGGAAGACCCCAGTAGACGCCACCATTGTCGGCCGTGGTCTCCGTCGGCACAGCGACCCGAAAATCCAGGGCAGCGGCCGTGTCCGAGCGGGCCCAGAACTGCACCTCGATGTACGGTGTCAGGTCGCCGTCCGCCAGGTCGAGGCGCAAGGCAGCGGTTTCGCCGTCCCCGAACCCGGTTCCCTCCAGGTGCAGCGCGCGCCGGCCCGGGCGCACGGCCAGATCGACATCCAGTAGATCGGCGGTCTTCATGATCGAACCCTGCGGCGGTGTGGTCTGGCCGCTCCCGTCGCCCTTGACCACCGACCACGCCCCCTGACCGGCGCAGGCCTTTCCGTCATCGTCTTCCATGTCGTCAAGGACCTGCACGTTCGCGCCTGCATCGGTCGAGCACCAGATGGCGGCGAAGAGTCCGGATTGCGGTTTGGTGCAGGCCCCGCCCGACAGTGATGCGGCCGCGACGGCCACCATCAGCAACACCGGTCTAGCCGCGGGAGGTCTGGAACCCTTCGAGGGTCCCATATCAGCCGCGTCGGAACGCAGGCGGCTTTGCCGCCGAAGTTCCATCGCGGGAGGTCTGGAACCCTGCCAGGGTTCCAGATCAAAACCGCAGGGCACAGGTCACTCCGGAAACGCCCAGTTGCGGGGCACAGGCGACGTGCGTCGACTGAACCTCCCCCTTCGGGTTCGACAGCACGAACAGCGTCACCGCCCCCGCGGCCAGGGCGCCCCCGGCGATGAACCCAATCAATGCCTTGGTCTTGGCAGAGTCACCGTCCGAGAGCAGCTGCGAACAAGGATCCCCGCCGGCCTCTTTCACCCGCGGATCGCTGTCGCATTTCCCCAGCTGGTTGGCCGGCATCGTCTTGTTGAAGTCGCCATATTTGCCGCTGGCGCCCAGCTGGCTGACGGTGCCGAACGCCAGCCCGGCGACGGCCAGGACAGCGAGACCAATGGCGGCGCGCCGCCCCCAGTTGGGCGGCGATGCCGGCGACGGCGGCGGAGCAGCAGGAGCGGCAGGCGGCGGCTGGACGATGACCACCGGCGGCGGCGGCTCGGCGGATGGCTGGGCCGATAGCCGGGCCTCGACGACCGTCCGGGTGCCGGCCTCCAGCACAATCCGCTGCGTGTATTGCGCCAGGCCGGCCTTGTCCACCACCAGCTGGTGCGGTCCCGGATCCAGCCGAATCGGGTCGGCCCGCGGCGTCAGTCCATAAGATCGTCCGTCGACCGAGAGATCGGCGCCCGCGGTGCTGCAATTGACGGTCAGGCTGGCGACCTGGGCCAGCAGCAGCGTCCGCTGGCGGTCAGCGTTCAGGCGTCGGTCCGGGGGCGCGTCCGTCGCCTCCGCCAGGAACTTGTCGAAGGCCTCGATGGCCGCGGCGTTGCGACCCATCCCCGCGTAAGCCAAGCCGAAGTTGTAATAAATCTTCGGGCTGGGAACCAGGTTGAAGGCTTCTTGAAAACGCACCAACGCGCTCTTGTAATCACCCTGCTTGAGCAACTCGCCGCCTTCGACCAACTTGACGACCGCCTGCTCCTTCGGCGACTGGTCAGCCGCGCGCGCTTCCGAAGTCCAGAGGCATGCGACGCTTGCGACGATCAACAGGCTTATGACGAACGCACGAGTCTTCACATATCCCTCTCGAGGGTGGCGGCGAATCTATAGCGGCGCTCTGCCGGTGGTCAAGGCTCCAACATGTTGTTGCTCACCTGCTCGGTTTCGTCGTATTCATCTGCGGTCCCAGTGCGGTCCCAGACCGCAAAGATCGCGAGGGAACATTTTCCATCGCCATCGTTCAGCCGACGGAGGATTACCGTGACTTATTTGCGTAGACTTTTTCCTATTGCCCTTATCTGCGGATCGTTTTTCACCGGTGTTGGTTGCGGCAGCGACAAACCGGCCATGAAGACCCCCGATGGAGGAGCAGACAAGCCGCCCACCGTCGACATGGGCAGCGTCGAGATGGCCGAGACGACGCCGATGGATGCCGAGCAGGAAGCGGTGACGCCGGTCCGCTTGGACGTCAACGCCACCGCTTTGATGCTGACCGAAGGCTCGCCCACGCTGGGGATCAAGACGTTCGAGGTGGGACTGGACCGGCCGTGGTCCACGCCGATCACCGTCACTTTGATCTCGGGCAACCCGAACGTCGCTCTGGTGACGCCGGAGACACTGGAGTTCGCCATCGGTGAGCGCGCCCCCAAGACTGTCGCCGTCCGCGCCGTCGAGGACGATGACACCGTGGACAACAGCACCACCATCACCATCTCGTCACTGGAAACCGGCTCGAAGACGGTTGCCGTCAATGTGAAAGACGTCGACGTGCAAGCGCTGCTGGTCTTTCCGACCAAGGTTTCGATGACCGAGGCGGGCCGGACCGAGTCGGTCAACGTTCGCCTGGCGAAAAAGCCCGCCAGCGCCGTCGTCGTGACGGCCACGCCGTCCAACGGCGCCAAGCTGACCGTCTCGCCGGCAACGCTGACTTTCAACAGCAGCAACTACAATGTCGAACAGACCCTGACCTTGACCGCGCCGGCGGACCTGGACGCGGTCAGTGACAAGGTCACACTGGATCTCTCCGCCACGGGCGGCGTCCCCCCCCAGCAGGTGGCCGTCGACATCACTGACAAGGACGCGGTCAACCTGGCGATCAGTCCCGGCAGCCTGTCAATCGGCGAAAAAGACGGCACTGGCGACACCCTGTACGTCTTGCTGACATTGCCGCCCCCGGGCACGGTGACGGTCGCGGTTCAGTCGTCGAACGCCAACAAGGCGACTGTCAGCCCGGCCACACTGACCTTCGACGCGTCGAACTGGAACACCAGCCAAGGGGTCAACGTCAAGGGCGTGGCCGACAACGACGGACGAGATGAAAACATCACAGTCACGTTCGTCGCCTCCGGGATAACGCCGGTACCCGATCCAAAGTCGGTGTCGGTGTTCATCAAAGATCCCGACAGTCAGGCTCTGCAGATCGCGCCAAGCACGATCGCTCTGCAGGAGGGTGCCACTGCCACCTTCACCATCAACCTGTCGTTGATGCCCGATGGTCCTGTGACGCTGGGGGTGTTCTCCCAGAACAGCAGCAAGATCGAGGTCACCCCTCCGCTGCTCAGCTTCACGCCGCAGTCGTACTCGGTTCCGCAGACCGTCACCGTGCGCAGCCTGCAAGACGACGATCTGACCAACGACACCATCAACGTCACGCTGACCGGACTGGGCGGCCAGCCCATCAACGTCCCGGTTTCGGTGACCGACGACGATCACCAACAGATTCAGCTGATCCTGCCCACCCCCGGCGACACGCTGACCCTCCCCGAGTCGCGTGATTCCGGGCCGCCGTCGACGGCGCCCCTCGGCGTGCGGCTGGCCTTCCGTCCCAGCGCGCCGACCACGGTCACGATCGCCGGAGCGAACGCCAAGCTGACCGTGTCGCGCTCGACGCTGACCTTCTCGCCCGGGGACTTCTCGACCGCCCAGTTCGTCACCCTGACCGCGCCGCGCGATCAGGACATGGTCAACGACCAGGTCGACCTGACGATGTCGACGCCCGACGTGCCGTCGGTCAAGCTGCCGGTGACCATCCTGGACGAGGACACGCAAAACTTCGTCATCGCTGAAACGTCGCTGGGGCCGCTGAAGGAAGGGAAGCAGAGCCAGGCCGAGGAGACCGCGACGTTCACCGTCAAGCTGAAGGTGGCGCCCGCCGCTCCGGTCACCGCGTCGATCACGTCGAACAAGCCGAACAAGGTGTCGACCGATTCGGCGACCTGTTTGCTGAACGCGACGAACTACACCACCGGCTGCGTCATCACGGTGGCGGCGGTGGAAGATTTCGACACACGTGACGAGGCGGCGATCGTCACCGTCGCCGACACGGCCGTCGGCAGCGCCATCGCGCCCCGCACCGTGGGCGTGACCGTCGACGACACCGACATCCAGACCTTGCTGGTCATTGATTCACCGCAACCGATCGGGGAAGGACAGTCGGGAAGCTTCACCGTCAAGCTGGCCGCCGACCCGGTCGACCCGGTCACCGTCAACGTGTTCTCGCAGAGCCCTGACAAGCTGCAGGTGGGGGCGCCGATCCTCACCTTCTCGTCGACCACCTTCGACACGCCGCAGACCATCACCCTCAACGCCCAGCAGGACGACGACGTCGCCGATGAGAGCGTGAAGGTCACCTTGACCACCCTGGTCGCCGACAGCGCCACCGTCACGGCCACCATCACCGACGACGACACGCAGGCCATCATTCTGGTCCCGACCACGCCGGGCGCGACCTTCCAGATGCAGGAAGGCACCACCAGCCCCATCGGCGTGCGTCTGGCCTTCCGGCCCGCGGCCACGGTGACCGTGGCGCTGAGCGTGGTGCGAAGCCCGACCAGCCTGGCGTCCAACGTCAACCTGCGCGTGACACCAACGACTGTCACCTTCGGGCCTGGCAACTCGACCGGAAACTTCGCCACCACTCAGTTCGTGACCTTGAACGCGGACCCAGAGTCGGACGTCGTGAACGAGCTGGACCTGGTGACGGCAAAGTCGACCGCGATCGCCGACGCCACTCAGGCCGTTCTGATCATCGACAAGGACGTGCTGAACTTCAACGTCACCGGCGCCCCTAGCGATCCGATCACGGAGGGCGGGACGACGACCTTCACCGTGAAGCTGTCGGCCGAGCCGTCATCGCCGGTCACACCGGTCATCAACATCGACAGGCCGACCAAGGCAGACGTTGCGCTCGATCCCCCGTCCTGCACCCTGACCACCATGGCCAGCTCGTGCTCGGTCAAGGTGACAGCGAAGCAAGACGACGACGCCCGCGACGACATGGTGATCGTCACCGTCGCCGACATGGCGGCAAAGATCACGTCGCGCACCGTGGGCGTGACCATCCGCGACGACGACACGCAAGGATTGGTCCTGAACGCGGCCAACCCGAACCCCGTCGTCGTCTCCGAGAAGACGGCCAGCACCCCCGGCAAGTTCAAGATCAAGCTGGCCGCCGATCCGATCGATTCGGTCACCATCCAGCTGACGCCATCCCTGGTCGGCCAGATCAAGTTCAACGACAACGGCACGCTGAAGACAGACATGACCTTCCAGTTCGACACCACGGGCGGCGCGAACCCCTGGAACGTCGACAAGGAGTTCAACGTGGTGGGCCTGGAAGACCTGGACCTCTTGGAGCAGAACCTGTCGATTCGCATCACCCTCTCCGGGGTGCTGGGCGTTCCCGACGCCTTCGTCAACGTTCGCAAGACCGACGACGACAAGCAGGAACTGGTCCTCACCGACGTGCCCGGGGGCGGGTGTGGCAGCGAGACGGAACGGAACCCGAACGACTCGGAGCCCACCGACGCGGATGATCTGGTGACCAATGCTGGAACGCCCATGCACGTGCTGGAGGGAAACAGCAAGAGCTTCTGCGTCTCGCTGAAGTTCAAGCCCGACACCACCAACACGGTCACGCTGACGCCGGTGCAGTCGCCGCAGCCGTTGCGGATCGCCTCCACCACCAATTTCTCCGTGTCGCCGACGCCGCTGACCCGCATCTTCACCAGCGACAACTACTTCAAGTCGCAGTTGGTGACGATCAGCGCCACTCCGGACGTCAACCTGGACGACGATCCGGCGCAGCTCAGCATCTCGGTCACCCCCCTGGCCCCCGCCAAGACGCTGTTCCTGCTGATGGAAGACGACGACGAGCAAACCATTCTGATCGAGAAGGACAACGTCGCCGTCCCAGCGCCGATGGTGCCGGTGATCAACCTGACCGAGGCCGCCGCCGGATCGTCGAAGAACGTTTCGCTGGGGCTCAAGTTCGCGCCCACGAAGGAAACCCTGAACTCCACCAGCTCACTGGAGGAGCTGACCATCACGCCCAGCAGCCCGAAAGTGACCCTCTTGGGCTCGATCGGCATGGCGGTGGGCGGCGGTTGGCTGATCCCGATCACCGACGCCAACTTCAACTCTGGCCTCGTCACCCTGACGATCACGGCGGTGCAGGACGCCGACGCGCAGGACGAGAACATCACGCTGAACATCACCTCCAGCTCGCACAACGTCCCGGCCACGCCCGCCCGGTCCATCTCGGTCAAGATCGCCGACGACGACCAGGCGCTGGTCTTCTCGCCCCCCGCCGGCATCGCCATCAATGAAGGGAGCACGGGCAGCGTCGGGCTGAACCTGCTCGCCGATCCGGTCGCCGATCTGGTCGTGAGCTGCACGTCCAACATCACGAAGGTGTCCATCACCGACAATCCGATGACGTACACGTTCACCGGAGGCGCCGGCGGCAACTGGATGACCCCGCAAAACATCAACCTCAGCGCCAACCAGGACGTCGACATCGTCAACGACATCGCCACGATCACCTGCACGACGGTGGGCGGGTTGATGGAGACGGTCTCCGTCACCAGCGACGACGACGACGGGCCGTAGTCCAACAGGGCCTCCCTCGGCCGACGTCGGTCCGGGGAGGCGGCGCTCGGTTAGCGGCAGTTCTAGCGCGCCAAGCGGGCCGGGTTTATGCTGCCGCCGAAGGCTCTGCCATGACCGACGTCGTCCTCACTCTGATTGGCCCCGATCGCCCTGGCCTGGTGGAAGCCGTCGCCGGCATCATCGCCGCCCACGACGGCAACTGGCTGGAGAGCCGCATGACCCACCTGGCCGGGATGTTCGCCGGGATCTTGCGCGCCGAGCTGCCGCCCGAAAAAGCCGCCGCCGCGCTGAAAGCGCTGGGCGCCCTGGAAGGTCGCGGCCTGCGTGTGGTGGCCGAAGCGGTGCCCCGCCCCGTCGCCGTTCCGTCGCCTGCCGCGCGGGCCATGGAGATGGAGCTGGTCGGGCTGGACCGGCCGGGGATCGTCCGCGAGATCTCACAGCTTCTGGCCGCCAGCGGCGTCAACGTCGAGGACCTGACCACCGATCGGCAAAGCGCGCCCATGTCGGGCGAGATGCTGTTTCGGGCCCGCGCCCACATCCACCTTCCGACCAACACCGACCCGGCCACCTTGCGCGCCGCGCTGGAGCGTCTGTGCAGCGACCTGATGGTCGAGGTCAAACTGGAAGACCAGCCCCTGCCCGGCCGATAGGCCCGACCCCGCCGACCCGGGCCCGGCAGTCACCGCTCGGCATTACCAATCGGCATGCTAGGCTCTCTGGATCTCATGAAGCGCCGACCGCACCTGCGCGGCCAACTGGGCCGCGGCGCGCTGCTGGCCTTGCTGGGCCATGGGCTGCTTCTGGCCCCTCTGGTCGTGTTGACGCTGGTCAATGCCGCCCGCGAGGAGGCCCAGCGCGCGGAAGAGGTCGACGTGGCGTTCCAGAGCGTCTCGCCCGACGAGCTGCCGGCTGATCTCCCTCCAATTGAAGACCTGACCCAGCCACCGCCGGCGCTGTCCGACCGATCGCCGCCCGACCGGAAGAAACCCAAGCTGGCGCCCAAGGAAAAGGACAAGCAGAAGGACAAACCGGCCAAGCCGGTCCCGCCCAGCAAACCCGAACCGGAGGTGAAGATCCCCCCGCTGCCTCCCATGCCCAAGGAGGCGCCGCCGCCGCCCCCGCCGCCGCCCGAGCGCAAGGCCCACGAAAAGATGGTGGACCTGGACAATGACAAGGACGTCCCTCCGCCCAAGGACGCGAAGTTCCTGGCGCAGAAGAACAACCGCGCCGAGGTAGAGACCCGGGCCACCGACACCAACCTCGAGAAGGCGCAAAAAGGCGCGGAGAGTTCGGCGGCGCCGTCCGAACGTCACGACCAGGAGATCGGCGACGACAAGGCCAAGATCGCCGACCTTGACAAGATCCAGTCGGCCGAGGGGAAGAAGGCGCCCGCCGTCACCCCGCACATCAACCCGGAGCTCAGCCAGGAAGAGCCGAGCCCGTCGCCAAACAAATCATTGCTGGCCTTGCGCGACCCGGCCCCGCGCCGCCACGAGCTGACGCCCGAGACCGTCGATCCGTCGCTGCCCCGCACCGCCGACGGCGACATCGCCATGCCGAACAACCAGCCGATGCGCGGGAAGCCCAAGGACAGCTCGGCCCTGACCAAGGGCAAACGAATGAAGCTGGCCTTGACCGGCAACGATTACGAATACCTGTTCGGCGCCGACGCCGCCGCCGAACGCCGGCTGGCGCAAAAAGAGCGGTCGCAAAAGCTGGGCAAGTTCCAGAAGCGTCAGGCGCGCCTGCAGTCGGCGCTGGAAAATTTCATCCCCGAGGTCAAACCCGGCAATCAGACCGCCCTGAACACGCGCGCCGCGCCCTTTGCCGCCTACATCGCCCGCATGCACCGGTCCATCCATCGGCTGTGGGGATTTGGACAGCTGGAAGACTGGGATGAAAAGTCCGGGTCCAATCCTTTCAACAACCAAGATTTGTTGACCACGCTGGAGATGGTCCTGAATGCCGACGGGACCGTCGACAAGATCACCATCGTCCGCGCGTCCGGCTATCTGCCGTACGACGTGGCGGCGATCGACGTGGCCTATTCGGCCGGGCCCTACCCCGATCCCCCGCGCGAGATCCGTTCGGCCAACGGCAAGATCTATATCCACTGGCGCTTTTTTCGGGACGGTCGCCAGTGCGCCACCTCGGGCGTCGATTACTTCATCCTGAACAACCCGCCGGCCGGTGGCGACAACGGGCCGGCCGTGGCCGAGAACGAGTCCGCTGCCACGCGCAAGGCATCCGGCGGCACGGTCCGCCTGCACGAGCACCAGCAGCAGGCGGGCGCCGGCGGCCAGCACGAGGGCGAGGGCGAAGGCGCGCCCAGCGGCAGCGGTGACGGCGAAGGAGACGGCGGCGGTCCGCGCCGGCTGGAACGTGGCGGCACCGGCGCCGCAGCGCCCGCTGCCCAGCCCAAAGGAACCCGCGTCGCCAGCGCCGGCCAGTCATCAGCCGTCCACGTCCCACGCGCCGACGATGCCCGCGCCCGTCAAACCGCCGAAGCGTGGTTCGCCGCCCTGGCGCGCGGGGATCTGAACGCCATGTTGACGGGTGCCAGCTATCCGTTCCGGTCCAGCGGCGGCGTGGCCGCATCGACGCGCGATCAACTGGCGTCCATGTTGGCGCCGCTGGTCGAGGAATCATCCCGACACGGCGGAGGCGCCGTCGAGGTCCACACCGCCGCATCACTGCGCGGCGTGCTGGGCCGCCTGCCGCCGGGGATAGACGACGGCTCCGGCCTGCTGTTCGCGGCCGGCACGCTGTCCAAATCCGAAACGCTGATCCTGGTCCTGGCCCCGAAGCCCGAAGGCTGGTCCGCCGCCGGGCTATTTCGCCGCTGATTGCATCAGCGCAAGTCCGCCGCTGAGGCGCGTTTTAGCGTAATTCGTAGTGCGCGACGTGGCGTAGATTCAGGAAGTTGATCGTGAAGTGGGCGATCACGGCACCCGTCAGATCGCCGGTCCACAAGAAAAGCTGCCCCAGCAACAGCCCCGCCACGAACGACGCCAGCGTCCAGGGCAGATAGCGGAGGCGCGGACCGATGTGCAGCAGCGCGAAGGCCGCGCTGGAGCCCAGCACGCCGATGGCCGGAACCAGCGCCCCGCGGAAAAACATCTCCTCGCCGATCGAGGAGGCCGCCGCCATCACGACGATCTCGGACGGCATCAGCGGGCTGAGCAGCGCCCGAAACTCGCGGTGCAGCGCCCGTGCCCATTCGAACCGGTGAACCGCCAGGCGCGAGACGAAGACGATGATCAGGCCCATCACCAGGCCCAGCAGGATCCCGGACAGGACCAGGGGATCCTCGCGGCCGGCCACTTGCCAGACATTGGGTTGTCCGCGCAGTCCGCCCCAGACCAGGGCCGCCGCCCCCAGCCCCAGGTAGGCAACCATGACCAGCACCGGGCGGGACCAACCAGAGCCGCGGGAGATCATGCGCGCCGCATACTACCCGGGCCAACCCACCCCTGCCGGCGAATCGACCGGCCCCCACCTGAACACACATAAGACCATATAATCACTGATGAATTTACAGAAGGGTTTTCAGCAGATTCCCATGCTTCGTCATGGTAAACGATTGACCGGAATGGCGGTCCCGGCCCTGCGCACGCGACGGACGATGCAGCGCAGTCCCCTCACCAGCAGCATGGAG
>JAXDMH010000610.1:0-3205 GCA_034666225.1 Myxococcales bacterium | reverse complement strand
ATCGGGTCGGGCATCAGCACCCAGGTCGTTCTGTTCCAGCGCGCGCGCATCGCAGCCGACCGCCAGGACCACGGCGCCAACGATTCCAAGCGAGCGGGAGACCGACCAGGGCACGTCCGCTGATATGCCGATCGGGGGACCTCCGGACAATTCCCTGGAAATCCTGAGCGGTCCCTTATGCCGGGCGTCGAGGCGTCCGACGCGTCCGAGCGTCCGACCAGGCACCACCGCGCAAATCTCATAAAAGACGGGTCCAAACTGCGGCCCTGACGGATTTGGCTTGCGGATGGTGCTCTTTTGGCACAAGCCTTTTCCCGCAGTCAGTTTGAAAAGCTATCCCGGTGATGCGTTCCCAGATGTTAATTCATGGGCTAAGACGTCCGCTGGGCCTGACGACGCTGATGGCTGTCGTTGTCGGCGCGCTCGGCGTGGCTTCGTGTGCCTCGATCCGTGGTCTTGATCTCGACGGCGGCGCTGGCGGCAACGGTGGCGCCAGCGGGAACGGCGGTGCCGGTGGCAATACCGCCGTCACTCTGCCGGACGCGGCTGCCCCCACCCCGGACGCCACGACCCTCGTCGACGCCGACAACGCGGATGTCGCTGGCGCCTGCCAGAATCTGGCCTGCCAGCAAACCACCTGCACCAAGGGCCGCTGCCGCCAGATGGCGTGTCCCAGCGGACAGAAGACAACCGTCACCGGCATCGTCTTCGATCCGGCGGGGCGGATTCCTCTGTACAACGTGGCCGTCTTTGTTCCGAACGCTCCGCTGAAACCCCTGAGCGACGGCGTTGTCTGCGGGCGCTGCCAGGCCACCATCACCAACGTGGTCACCTCGGCCCTGACCGATGTCAAAGGCCAGTTCACCCTGGACGACGTCCCGGTGGGGACCAACATCCCGCTGGTCGTCCAGGTGGGAAAGTGGCGGCGCGCCGTCACCATTCCCCGGGTCACCGCCTGCACCAACACCGCCTTGCCGGGCGCCGAGATGACCCGTTTGCCGCGCAATCAACAGGAAGGCGACCTTCCCCGGATCGCCCTGACCACGGGCGGCGACGACGCGCTGGAATGTCTGCTGCGCAAGATCGGCATCGATGATCGCGAGTTCACGCCCGACGCTGGCAGCGGCCGCATCAATCTGTTCGCCGGTGTCAGCGGCACCGATCGCTATATGGCGCCGCTGAATGGCGGCGCGATGTTCACGCCCGTCGTTCCCTGGTGGAACAGCGTGGAGAATCTGAAGAAGTACGACGCCGTGCTGTATTCCTGCGAGGGCACGCCCAACCCGACCAACAAAAGTGCCGCCGCGTTGCAGGCATTTCAGTCGTACACCGATGCGGGCGGGCGGGTCTTCGCGTCGCACTTTCACAACTACTGGTTGCAGCACGCCCAGCCGCCACTGTCGACCGCGGCCACGTTTGTCAGCAATCAGACGGCGCTGAATGAACTGGTCTCTGACCTGGACGTCTCATTTCCCAAGGGCGGGGCCCTGGCCGACTGGTTGATGAACGTGGGCGCGTCAACCCAGCGCGGGAAACTTCTGGTGAGGGGCGCGCGTAATACGGTTTCGGCCGTGGACGCAACAGTGGCGCAGCGCTGGATCTTCTCGGACACGCCCCGTTCCATTCAATACCTCACCACCCAGACGCCCGTGGGTCTCCCCGAGGATCAGCAGTGCGGGCGCGTGGTGTTCAGCGACATGCACGTGTCGACCGGGATCCAGACGGCCATGCCGCGCGATCGTTCGCTGGCGGGCCCCGGCGATCCCATGCTCGGTTTTCCGTTTCCCACCGGCTGCATGTCGGCCACGCAGTCGCCGCAGGAACTGGCTCTGGAGTTCATGCTGTTCGATCTGTCGTCCTGCATTCAAGGCGTGCAGGTCGTTCCATGAAACGTCTGGCCGCCGGTTTGTTGATGGCCGCGATCGGTGGCGCGACCATGGGGGCGGCCGGCTGTCGCGCCGCCGAACCATTTTTTCTCAGCTTTGACAGCGGCATCTTCGTTTCGCAGGGCAGCGGCGGCAGGGTGGGCGGCACGGGCGGCGACGTCATCACCGTGCCGGGCACCGGCGGCATGGTGGGCAGCGGCGGCGACGTCGGCGACGTCGGCGCACCGGAACCCGACGCCGGGGAAGATGACGCCACCCCGGCAGCAGACCTCGCCGCCGTTCCGGATGCGCTGCCGCCCCTGCCCGATCTGGGCCGCGAAGTCCCTCCACCGGAAGGGCCGTTCACGCCGATCGATTGCCTCAAACTGGCCTCCTACAAACCGGACGATCAGTCTTATGGCCCCGACACCACCGTCTTTTCACTGCGCGATCTGCGCGTCTACAAGTGCATGAAGGGGCTGGAATCGGGCTGGTGCACGCTGGGCGCCTACGAACCTGGCCTCCCCATCGACTACTGGCGCGACTGCTGGATCCCGATCGGGTATTGCCAGTAGCAGGGTCACTGGCTGGGCGGCATGCCGAGCCGGATGGGTGGCAGGTTGTTGCCCATCTCGGCGGGGTCGTCACCCAGGGTCACCGTCGATTCCTGGCCCAGCTGGCCCACGTTGTTCAGTCCCCAGCATTTGAGGTCGCCGGTCGCCAGCAGCGCGCAGGTGTGATTGGCGCCGGCGCTGATCGCGCTGGCGGCGATCGCCACCTCGCCCATCGTTCCCAGATTGATGGGCAGCGCGTCTCGCAGCACCGGCGCGACCGCCCCGCCCACGCCGTGGGTGCTTCCGTTGCCGAGCTGTCCAAAAAGTCCCGCCCCCCAGCATTTGACGGTCCCGTCTTCGAACAGCGCGCAGGTGTGGGCGCCTCCCGTCGCGATGGCGATGGCCAGGCGCCCGTTGCCCAGCGTCGCGGCCGCCAGACCGTCGCCCAGATCAGCGCCGTTGCCGCCTTTGTTATCGGTGCTGCCGATGCCCAGCTGGCCGGCGATGTTCGCCCCCCAGCACTTGACCGTGCCGTCGACCAGCAGGGCGCAGGAGTGAAAGGCGCCCGCCGCGATGGCTGTCGCTTTTTCCGGACCACCCAGTTCGACGGGAGGCAGCTGATCACCCATCTCGCCGGGGCCGCCGCGATTGTGCAGGTCGCCCTGGCCCAGCTGGCCGTATTCATTGTCGCCCCAGCACTTGACGCCGCCGCTGGTCAACAAAGCGCAACTGTGAAAAGCGCCGGCGGCGATCGCCGTGGCGCCGACGCCGACGCCCAGATCGACG
>JAXDMH010000609.1:0-5875 GCA_034666225.1 Myxococcales bacterium | reverse complement strand
GGCTGCGCACGTCCGACGGATGGTTGACGCTGGTCGATCGCATCTTGCTGGACCCGGGGGACAATGCGCTGCCCTTCGGCGTGGCTAGTTTGCAAGGCGACGTGGTGCAGGTGCGCGTGCAGGCGGGACACACCGTGACCGTCGGTGACCAGCCCGTCGTCGAGCGCGCGCTGCGCCCGCGCGAAGGCGTTCCCCCCGATGTCTTCGTCTTTGAAGGACGCACCTACGAGATCTACCGGCGCGGCGACGCCTTCGCCGTGCGGGTGAAGGATCCACAATCGCCGGCCCTGCGAAATTTCTCGGGCCTGACCTATTTCCCGATCGATCCCGCCTGGAGAATCGTGGCCGCCTTCGAACGCTACCATCCGCCGCGCACCACCGTGCACGCCCTGGACGTCGGCGCCAGCGGCCCGCGCCAGGTCCCGGGCCTGGCCCGCTTTGTCGCCGTCGGCGAAGGCCGGCCGCTGGCGCTGGAGCCGACGCTGGAAGAGGACACCCAGCGGTTGTTCTTCGTCTTCGCCGACAAGACCACCGGCCGGGAAACCAGCCCGGCCGGGCGGTTTCTTTACGCCGACCTCCCCGGCGCCGACGACACGGTCATCCTGGATTTCAATCGCGCCTTCAATCCGCCCTGCGCCTTCACGCCGTTCGCTACCTGTCCGATCCCGCCGCCTGGCAACCGACTGCCGGTGTCTGTTGCCGCCGGCGAAAAAGATTACCCGCATATATAAAGGTTGGGCGCCTGCGCGTCGGTGTATCCGCTGGGCCTACCCCGGTCGTTCAGCCCGCGGTCAGACCTGCCGATGCTGTCGGCGATATGCACTATCCGCGTCTAGCCCAACCTGCCGCCCGTTGCATCGGTCGGGCGGCCATCGTCGCCGCGTTGCTGGCCGGTCTGGCCTTCGTGTCGACGGCGTCGGCCGCGCCGGCCGCGTCGCAAGCTGAACCAGCCATCACCGTCACCGGCGTGGAAGGCGACTACCTGCGGGCCGTCCACAGCCGCATTCACGAACGCTGGGCCAAAGGTTTCGTCGAAGGCCTGACCCGCGCCCCCGCCGCGGCCGGATCGGCAGCGCCGGTTGGTGACAAAGGCGTGCGCACCGTGGTGCTGTTTGCTGTGCGCTGGGACGGCACCGTCGCCGAGGTCAACGTCGGCACGTCGTCGGGCGTGGCCTCGTTCGACAAGGCGGCCATCGACGCCATTCGCACCGCGGACCGATTTCCCGTCCCGCCCGTCGACGCCTTTTCCGACGATGGCATCGTCCACCTGCGCTGGACCCTGGCCCGCGATCAGCGTATGTGCTCGGACGGGCAGCTGGTTCGCCGCGAGGATCCCCTGGAAGAAGCGCTGCCCCGTCTGTTCATTCAGTCACGCACCAAGGAAGCGCTGATGCGCGTGAAGCGCCGGATCGACGCCAACGCCGCCGGCGATCCGATGGCTCTGTTCGCGCGCGCCTGGCTTGCCAAACAGAGTCCCGAGCCGGTGGCCGACATCGAGGCCGCCGCCGCGCTGGCGCGCCTGGGTGACACCCGCCAGGTCGATCGCCTGCGCGCCGGCCTGGCCTTTCCCGCCACTGCCAGCACCGCGGCCGCCGCCCTGCACGCCACCCGCGTCGACGTCTGTCCGCTGGTGCGGGCGAACCTGACCACCGGCGATCCGGCCGCGCGCCTGCTGGCAGCGTCGATCTTGGGTCAGGCCGGCGATGCTCTGCCCGAGCAAAGTCCCTGCGCGCAAGCCCTGGCCGCCAATGCCGGCGATCGAAAGCAACCGGGCAGTGTGCGCGCCGCCGCCCTGCAGACGTTGGGCGTTCTGTCCGAAGCGACGGCGCAGCGGTTGTGGCCTGCGTTGATCAAGGACGGCGACGCCGCTGTCCGCGCCGCGGCCATCTCGGCATCCGCGCGTCCGGGCGGCGGGCGCCCCGCTCTCTATCGTCTGATTCCTTTTCTGCGCGATCCGTCCGTCGACGTGCGCGCCGCGACGGCGGCCTCCATGGTGCGTGCCGCGGGCGATCTGGCCCTGGACCAGCTGCCGGGCGCTCTGAAGGATCCCGATCCGCGCATCGGCGTGGCGCTGGCCACGGCGCTGGGGCATCAACAGACCGCCGCCTCGGCCGCGATGCTGGGGCGTCTGGCCAAGCGCGACGCGATGGACGTGCGCGTGGCCGCTGTCAGCGCCCTGGCCGCGCGTTCGGACGCCGCCGCCCGCGCCCTGGTCACGCCCATTCTGGAAGCCGCCGCCAAGGACGCCCGCACCCCGCAAGCGATCCGCCAGCTGGCCGCCACCGCCGCCGGCGCAGGCAAGCTGCAGGCGCAGGTCACCGACGCCGATTTCGGTCTGTCGGCCTTCCGCGCTCTTCTGGCCGCGCGCAAATACACCGAAGCCGCCGACGTGCTGGTGACGCAATTCGATCGTCTCCCGGCGAGAACTGTCGTCGCCTACCTGGCCGCCTGGCTGGAGAACCCCCCCGGCGGCTCGACGTCGCGAATATCGGCTGACGATCTGAAACCCTGATCCTTATCCGTCGATGTCGAGGCCCAGCAGCACGCGGCCGGTCAGCAGCGTCTGCGGCTTCTCCGGAATGGGGTGGTACTTGACGGCCTGGATGTCGCGGAACAGCCGCTCCAGCCCGGCGTCGCGATAGAACCCGGGGCCGCCCGCCACCTCCATGGCCTTCTCGACGGTCTTCACCGCTGCCGTGCCGAAGATGGTCCGTCGCGCCAGCAGGGCGGCCGTCGTCGTCGGCCCCGGCTTTTCCGTCAGCACCATCTGCACCAGGCTGGCGTGGGCAAGCTGCGCCGTGATCAGCTGGTTCTCCATCTCTCCGACCAGAACCGCCTGCAGCGGATCGCTCTTCTTGCGATCACCCAGCTTCAGCGCCAGATCGCGCGCCGCCTCCGCCGTGCCCAGGTAGGCCGCGTTCAACACGGGCAGCGCCACCAGGCTGATGGTGTGCATGAACGGATGCCACTTGCCCACCGGGCGCCGCAGCCCCGCCGCCGCCTCGGGAATGAACACGCCTTCCAGCTGGATGTCGTGCGACCCGGTGCCGCGCATTCCCAGCACGCGCCACGTATCCAGAACCTTCACCCCCTCCGCCTTCAGGGGCACGGGCACATTGATCACCGTCGGTCCGTCCTTGGGGTCGTCATACACGCCGGTGGTCAGTAAAAGATCCGCCGCCAGGCTGCCGCTGCCGAAGATCTTCTTGCCGGTGAGGCGATACCCGGCCTCCACCTTCTCCAGCTTGCCCGACCCGCTCAGCCAGTCAGAGCCGCCCGACGTCGAGATCACCAGCTTCTCGCTGGCCACCCGTCGCAGCAGCGGCTCTGGGGCCTTGTTGCCGGCGCGCCACATATAGGCCTGCGCCGCCACCGGGTGGGTGTGCATGGAAAACGCCAGCGCCGTGGAGCTGCAGTGGCGGGCCAGCTCGCGGATCATCCCGCACAGGTCGGCGTGCGAGGCGCCGCCCCCGCCCAGCTCGGCCGGCACGCCTGCGCCGAACGCGCCGTGTTCTTTCAGCGCCGCATAGTTTTCGGCGACGAAGCTGTCATCGTCGTCGTGGGACGCGCATCGCTTGGCAAAGTCCGCTCCCAGCCGCGTCATCAGTCCGATCCATTCGCTCGTCGTCGCCATGGTGACCTCCTCCCAACTGGCTGAACCTTATTCCAGGGGGGCAACGGATGATACGGCGAACCAACTGTGCCGGAGCCAGGGAAAAGGACAGGGGGCCTGGAACTTTTTCGCGCCGAGCTTGAAAAGAACGTCTCGCACGAACGAAGGATTGAGGGGCAACGCCCCCCGATGGGGCGATGCTGCGGCGGCAGTTTCTTTCGCGTGAACATCAGGGGCCAGTGAGGCTCTAACTTCCCAGCGACGTTGCCGCGATGGCGACGGCGAATCATCACGGGAAGGGAGCTGACAATGAACAAGATGCTTTTGGTTCTCCTGCTGGCGGCGGGTCTGGGAATGGGATGCGGGACCGACGACAGCACGACCAGTGGATCGACACCTCTGACGACGACGCCGGCGGCCAACAGCTGCGGCGGCGGCGATGCCTGCAAGGGCGTCGCTTGCCCAAACGGGGGCACCTGCCACGTCGAGGAAGGCAAGCCGGTCTGCGTCGACGCGTGCGCGTCTGTTCGTTGCGCCAATGGCCCTTGCGTCGTCAAAGACGGCAAAGCGGTGTGCACGGATAGTTCCACCGGAACGGGAGGCAGTGGCGGTGACTGTCGAAGCACCGGGTGCGCCAGCCCCAACACCTGCCAACCGTGCCGAACCAGGACCGGGGCGGACTACATCTGCCTGTCGCCCGGCATCGCCTGCTAGCGCGAGTCGGAGGTCGCATTGAAGAGCTGTCGGACCAATTTGTGACGGCCGCGACTGGCACCGGCCCCGCACGTTTTTGTAGCTAGCCACGCCTTATAGCGATCAGTCTTCTTGCCTCTGTTTTTCTGCGCAATAACGATTTACAGCCTTCCAAAATCGATTCCCCTTTGCCCCGGGGCGTGCTGTACTTTTGGACCATGAAGCATTGCACACGATCGATGAGGTATTGGCGATCCTGTTGGCGATGTTGGCAAGGCTGTCTGGTCCTGGGCGCCGTCGCGGCGATCGGGACTTTGGGGTGCGGGACCAGCGAACCGCCGAGCGCGGGGACGGGGACGGGGGGAGACAGCTCCAACACGGGCTCCGGCGGTTCAAACACGGCGCCGCCGGATGCGGGCAGCGGCGGCAGCGGCAGCGGTGGCGCCCCCGGTTCGGGTGGCGAGCCGGCGGACGCAGTGGCGCCCACGGACACCGCGCTTGACGGTGGCGGCAGCGGCGACAGCAGCCTGCCCGACCCGGGCACGGAAGGCGACGGCGACTTCACCATCGCCGCGCCGTTCAAGGCCGACCCTGAGATGACCAACAAGCCGGGCGTGATGCGCGGCCAGCTGGTGCAGTGGACGATGGCCACCTCGAAGACGTTCGCCGACGGCACGCGCAAGGTGGCGGTGTACATCCCGGCCGGTTACAAGTCCGGGACCGAGACGCCATTCATGGTCGCCCAGGACGGCGTGAACCCGCAGAACGGCGGCAGCTTTGGCCTGGACGATCTGCAGCCGCTGCTGAACAACATGATCGCCGAGGGACGCGTGCCTTCGATGGTCGGGATCTTTGTCGACCCGGCCGGCCAGCGCAGCGTCGAGTACGACACGCCGTCGGACAAGTACTACCAGTTCGTCGAGACCGAGCTGATTCCCGAGGTGCTGATGCGGGTCAAGGCGATGGCCAACCTCGATCTGAACCTGACCAAGGATCCGGAAGGGCGGGGCGCGTTCGGCGGCAGCTCGGGCGGATCGTGCGCGTTCACCATGGGCTGGTTTCACCCGGAATCCTACCGGCGCATCCTGACCCTGTCGGGCAGCTTCACGCCGCTCAAGCGGACGCCGCCCGACTTTCCCAACGGCGCGGCCGACTATTATATGAAGGCCATCCCCATGACCATGCCGAACAAACCGTTGCGGGTGTTCCTGGAGGCGGGCAGCAACGATCTGGGTGGCTGGAAGGCGGCCAACGACGGCATGGCCAAGGCGCTGGCCGCGGCCAAGTACCACTATCGCTATGTCGCGGCCACCGGCGCCTCGCACGAGGACGTGGGAGCCCGCCGGCAATACCTGCCCGCCGCCATGGAATGGCTCTGGCGAGGGTACAAGAAACCCTAGTGGACTAGTGCTTCTTGGGGCCGACCAGCGTGCGCAAGGTGGCGCGTGCCACCTCGTCGCCGGCCCGGTCGCGCAGGCTGACCTGGATTGCGTACTCTTTGCGCTCGTTTGAATCGAAGAGCGGGCAGTCGCAGGTGCCGGTGATCGTGCCGCGCGCCTTCTTGAGATA
>JAXDMH010000608.1:0-6540 GCA_034666225.1 Myxococcales bacterium | reverse complement strand
CCTATCCTGGCCCCGCTGGCTGGCCACCGCGACCAGTTGCTGATCTTGCGCGGCCTCAACAACGAGGTCTCCTACAACACGCCCGGCAGCAACGGCCACGATCTGTCTATGGGGACGATGATGTCGGCGCAGCCCATGAAGATCGGGCCCAGCGGCCTGGGGCGGCAGGGGCACATTATCGACGGGACCGCGGGTGGTCGCACGATCGATCAAGAGATCGCCGCCCAGATCGGCACCGGCTTGCCTCACACGTCTCTCAGTCTCGGCGTGCAATCCACCAGCACGATTCTCGAGCCGATGGTCACCCGGACGTCGTACCGGGGCGTCTCCGATCCCGTCATCCCCGAGGACGATCCCAAACGCGCCTTCGCCTCGCTGTTCGGCGACACGCAGGCGTCGCAGGACGCCGTTCTCAGCCAGCAGAAACGGCGCGGCACCGTGCTGGACGCCGTCCTGTCGGAGTACACCGGTCTCATGTCCCAGCTGGGCGCCGATGATCGCGCCAAGCTGGATCGCCATGCCACGTCGATTCGCGAGCTGGAAAAGCAGATCCTGATGCCGCCCAACACCATGACCAGCTGCAACGGGCAGACGCCGGTGGCGCCCACGGTCACGCTGACGCCAGTCGATTGTTTGCAGGATCTACGGCCCGCCAAGTGCGTGGGCGACTTCGTCACCATCGGCAAGGCGCAGATGGACATCCTGGTGCTGGCCCTGGCCTGCAACCTGACCAAAGTCGCGACGCTACAATGGTCCACCGCCGAGAGCACCACCGTGCATTCCCAGCTGGGCCTTTCCGCCGAGCATCACATCATGTCCCACGATGACGTCACCAACGCCGCGGCGCTGACCAAGGTGAACATCTGGTATGCGCAGCAGTTCAGTTACCTGCTGGATAAACTGGCCGGCATCACCGACGGCGACGGCATGACTCTGCTGGACGGTTCGGTGATCTTCTGGATCAACGAGCTGTCCACCGGCACCGACCACAACCGGCGCGATCTGGCCTACCTGGTGGCCGGCAAGGGCAACGGCGCCGTGCGAACTGGCCGCTCCCTGAAGTTCACCGGCCAGCCCCACAATCAACTGTTCGCTTCGTTCCTGAACATGTTCGGGAAGGCCGCCACTGGCTTCGGCGACCCCCGATTCTCCGGCACGCTGTCCGGCCTCAGCTAGCTACTGGATCTCGATCCCCGAGACCAGGCTGTTGTCTTTGACTGTGGTGAACTGCAGGACGTAGGTGCCAGAGCTGTCAGCGGCCTGGGTGAAGGATCTGATCACCGCCTTGTTGATGGCGCCTGCGGCGGCGAAGACGTCGAAGTTGGTGAGGACCGGCGTGCCGTTGATGGCGACGTTGAAGGTGCGCGAGCCGGCGGAGGTCCAGAAGGTCTCGGCAAAGTGCAGTCGCACGGTGTGGCTGGAACCGGCCGCGAAGCCGGGGATGGTGTACATGAAGTTGCCGATGCGCGCCGTCTGATAAACGGCGGCGGGGGCCGGGCTGGTCGCGCCGGACAGATCGATGGTGTTGGTGTGGGTGATGGCGCGGCCGCTGGTGAAGTCGATGTCGGCTGCGAACGGCGCGACGGCCGGGCCGCCGCTGTTGATCATGATTGCTCCTGAAGACCCGCCGGAACCGCCCGAGCCGCCCGAGCCTGCGGCGCCGCCGTTGCCTCCCGCGCCTCCACCGCTGCCGCCCGAACCGCCCCCACCCGTGGAGAGGCTGAACGCGGTCAGCCGGCGGCCGTTGTCGCCGATGTACACCACGCCGTTGGCCACCGCGGCGCTTTGCCAGTGAATTCCACCTATGCCGGTGTTGTTCCACAGCTGGGCGCCGCTGGTGGGGTTCAGCGCGCGGAAGTTATTGTTCTGCGCGTAGTAGAGAATGTTGTTCGCCACCAGCACGCCGCCCCCGCCGCCGCCCTGGTGCCAGACCGCGGTGATCGACGGGTTGCCGGCTCCGTCGACGGACAGGCGCATGCCGTTGATGCCGTTCGACGGGCTGTTGATGAACATCCAGGTGCTGCTGTCGGCGGGGTTCACCCAGGTGGCGCAGGCGTTCTGCACCTCGCCGCCCGTGGGCAGCGGCGCCGAGGCGACCTGGCCGGCGACGTGGCCGGGGCCGCCCTGGCCGCTCATGTTGTCCAGGTTGATGAGGCGCAAGACCGCGTCCTTGCCGCTTTGCATGGCCAGGTGTGGAAATCGGCTGCCGTTGTTGGGCAGGATCAGCAAGTTCGTGCTGCCCAGATCCAGGTCGCTGTTCTGCAGCGACTGAAAATTGCTGGGCGTATAGCTGTCGACCGGCCCGCTGCCCGCACCGGAGCCGTCAGGGTTCAGCGCCAGGATGGTGTCGCCCCACTGATGGTTGCCGGGATTGAAGGTGCCGTTGCCGGTGACGGCATAAAGACGGTTGGTCAGCGCATCGAACGTCAGGCCCGCCTTGGCCCAGATCCCGGCCTGGCGCGAACCGCAGTCCGACGTGCTGGAGAAATGAATGGTCTGATCGCTGCACAGGGCGTTGAACACCTTCTGGGTGCCGGTGCCGAGGTTGATCGTGGTGACGTGCCCCTGGTAGTCGCCGCCGTCGCCGATGTAGCCGCCGCTGCCGACGTAAAGAAAATTGGTGCCGCCCACCGTGGCGATGGTCAGGGCGGTGCCGGTCTTTTCGGACGACGGCTTCATGTTCACCAGCTGCGGCCAGCCGGCCCCCGTCACCTCGGTGCCGTCGCCGACCTGATAGCGGTGCACCCGGCCGTCGAGGCCATAGTGGTAGACCAGCGTGCGCGAGGGATCGATCGCCGGCGTCGACATGGTGATGTTGCTGCCGCCCGGATTCTTGGACCACAGGGTGGTGCCCGTGAACGCGTCCAGCGCCACGATGGCGCCGTTGCGGGTGGTCACGAACGCCACGTCGTGCATGCCCGCGCTGGTGGCGACGCCGGTCAGGACCACGGGCGCGCCTTCGATGGTCTCGGGCAAAGACACTTTGAAGATCTGTTTCAGGCCGCTGACGTTCTGCTGGCTGACCTGCGACTCCAGCGTGTTGTTCCCGCTGTGGGACGGCCCGCCGCCGAACTGCATCCAGTCGTATTTCGCCGTGGCGGCGCCCGTCGTGTCGGTCTCGTCGCCGACGCGGTCGCTGCACCCCGGTTCACCGGTCGCCAGCGCGACCACCACGCCACCAACGGCGGCCAACAAGAATCCTCTACCAGTCGACGGTCGCATGGCGTCCCCCCTTTTTTGCGTCGCCAGAGACGAGTAGTTCGTCTCCGAGCAAAGACAAGGTGCGATCGCCGGGATCGCGGGTGCTCCCCCTTACGTCAGCGGCATCGAGGACCCCGGAAGGGACGAACTAAACTAACTGATCAAACGATTCGGATCGGACGGTTCGACGTCTTCCAGTTTGCCGAAACGTTCTTCATAGCGGCGCAGGTTCATCTCCAGGGCGCGCATCAGGCGCTTGGTGTGACGGGGCGACGAGATCACGCGGACGCGCACGCGGGCCCGCGGCGCCGCCGGCTGGATGAAGGCGAAGTCCAGCAGGAATTCATTTTCGTTGTGGTTGATCAGCACCAGGTTCGAATAGACGCCCTGCGCGGTGACCTCGTCGAGGTCGATCTGGATCTGCGGCGTCGACGGATCGCCGCCCGGTGGTTTGGAGGTATCAGACATGAGGTGAGGTATACACTACGGCCGTGTCCGGCAGGGTTATCGGCATCGACCTGGGCGCGCGCCGGATCGGCGTGGCGGTCACCGACGGTCTGAACCTGACCGCGCAGGCGCACAGCACCCTGGCGCGCCACGGCGGCCAGCGCGACCTGGACGCCATCGGCGCCGTGGTGCGCTCGTTCGCCGCCGAGCGCGTGGTGCTGGGCCACCCGGTCACGCCCGAGGGGACGGTGGGGCGCGCCGCCAGGAGCGCCCAGGCGTTCGCCGAGCGCCTGCGGGCGGCGCTGGGGATCCCGGTCGACCTGGTCGACGAAAGTTTCAGCACCGTGGAAGCGGAGGCGGTGCTGCTGCAAGCTGACCTTTCGCGGGCCCGGCGAAAGCAGGTGGTCGATCGGCTGGCGGCTGCGGTTATTCTGCAGCGGTGGCTGGACGCCCAACAACGGAACGGACACGACAAATGAAATCGCCCCGACGCAAGGCCTTTCAGGTTTTCCTGGTGACGACGGTGCTGGGCCTCATCGTCGTGGCCTGGGGCGTTCGGCTGGCCTGGCGGTACGGCGATACGCCCAGCGGCACCGCCATGGGTCGCATCGACGTCGACATCCCCAAAGGCGCCACCGCCGCCGACGTGGCCGCTCGACTGGGGGCGGCCGGGCTGGTGGCGCGACCGGCCATCTTTCGCCTGTACGCCGGCCAGCGCGGCGTGGCCGGACGGTTCAAGGCCGGCCACTACACCATCCCGGCGCCGGCCTCGCCCAAGCAGATTCTGGATGTTCTTGTGAAAGGCGTGGCCGACGAGCTCATCACCGTGACCATCCCCGAAGGCAAGAACCTGGTCGAGGTGGCGGAGATTCTGGAAGCCGTCGGCATCACGTCAAAGCCCGAATTCATCACCCAGGCCGTCGACCCCACCTTTGCCGCCAGCCTGGAGCTGCCGGGCCCGACCGTCGAGGGCTACCTGTTCCCCGACACCTACCGCTTGCGGCCACACACGCCGGCGGCGCGCGCCCTCATCCCCATGGTGCGTCGCCATCGCCAGGTGTTCGAGGAGTTGCGTGCCGCGCACGCCAAGGGCGTGGCCGATCTGAAGAACACGCTGGCCTTCGACGACTACAAGATCGTCATCCTGGCCTCCATCGTCGAAAAAGAGACCGGCCAGCCGCAGGAGCGGCCGCGCATCGCCCAGGTCTTCATCAACCGCCTCCGCTTCCCGTCGTTCGTCCCCAAGCTGCTGCAGACCGACCCCACCATCATCTATGGCTGCACGGTGGGGCTGCCCCGGTCGGAGGCCTGCCTGAAATGGGACGGGCGCATCCGGCGCATTCACCTGGACGATCGGGAAAACCCCTTCAACACGTACACGCACGAAGGGCTGCCGCCGGGGCCGATCGCCAACCCGGGGCGGGCGGCGCTGGAGGCGGTGATGGCGCCCGACCACACCCCGTTCCTTTACTTCGTGTCACGCAATGACGGCACGCACTACTTCTCGAAGACGGTGGCGGAGCACCAGGCGGCGGTGACCAAGTACCAGCGCGGCGGCGTGCCGATGGCGACGCCCTGACCTTGCCTTCATGAGCAGCGACATCATCGTCGTCGACAGGTTGACCAAGGTCTTCCGGCCGCCAAGCAGCCTGCGCGACCTCATGCGCGGGCGGCTGTTCGGACCGCCGGTGACGGCGCTGGACAGCGTTTCGTTCTCGGTGCGGGAAGGAGAGATCGTCTGCGTCATGGGGCCGAACGGCGCAGGCAAATCGACGTTGCTGCGCGTGCTGGGCGGGCTTCTGGCCCCGACCGAAGGGGCGGCCACCGTCGACGGCGCCAGCGCCGCTGGCAACAACAACGAGCTGCGGCGGCGGGCGTCGTTCGTGGTGGGCGACGAGCGCAGCTTTTCATGGACGGTCTCCGGGCGCGAGAATCTGGCTTACTTCGCGGCGCTGCACGGGCTGTCTGCCGCCGTCGCTCGCCCCCGCATCGATCAGCTGCTTCAGCGGGTGGGCCTGGGCCCGGTGGCTGACCGGCGCTTTCGCGAATATTCGCGCGGGATGCGCCAGCGCCTGGCCATCGCCCGCGGCCTGCTGGGGACGCCGCGCGTCCTGCTGCTGGACGAACCGACGCTGGGTCTGGACCCGCGCGGGGCCCGCGACCTGCGGGTGTTCCTGCGCGACGACACCGTGCGCGCCGCCGGGCGCACCGCCGTCCTGTGCAGCAACGATCCCGGCGAAGCGCGGGCCATGGCCGATCGCGTGTTATTTCTCGAAGGCGGGCGCCTCCAGGGCGAAAGCACGCCCGATCGCATCGAAGCGGAGCTGGGCCTGTGACCGGCCAGTCGTCCCTCTCCCCGTCCCCGGCGGCGGTGGCCGCACCGCCCAGCGGCGCCCTCTGGTTCGCCCGCGTGCTGTGGGGGTATGCCCGCCGGGAGTTTCTGTCTCGCTCCGGTTACCGCCTCTCCTTTCTCCTGCGCGGCCTCAGCTTTGTCTTCGCAGCGGTCTCGCTGGTCTTCTTTTCGCGGTTCGTGGGCGCGGCTGCCAACCCGCACCTGCTTCCTTATGGGGGCAGCTACCTCGGCTTCACGCTGATCGGCCTGGTGGTGGTCGAGCTGCAACAGGTCGGGCTGTCCGAGCTGGCGCAGAGGATCCGGGTGTCGCAGATGCTGGGGACGCTGGAGGCAGAGATCGCCACGCCGGCGCCTGGGTGGATCGTCTTAGGGGTCGCGCCCGTCTATGCCTTCGGGGGCGCCGCGCTGCGAGCGGTCTTGTACCTGGTGGGTGCGGCGCTGGTCCTGGACGTCCATTTCCAGCACATCAACGCAGCGTCGGTGGCGGTCGGCGTGCCTCTGGTGCTGGCGGCCTTCGGGGGGATGGGCCTGCTGGCCGC
>JAXDMH010000607.1:0-8955 GCA_034666225.1 Myxococcales bacterium | reverse complement strand
CTGCTGATAGCGGAGCAGCTGCCCCTTGGCTTCGGGAACGGCGCGCAAGAATGTGTAGACGGGCGACGAGCCGCACCACTTGAGATCATCGCCGCCGTTTTCGCTGATCAGATCCCAAAACCCGGCGGCGTCGCCGGCATTGATGCGGTCGATGCGGCTGCGATCGCGCGCCTCGGTCTGCAGCAGCGGACCCTCGCCGGCGCGGGCATGAAAGGCGTCGCCATAGCGAGCCCCCACGTGGGCCATGTCGATGCCTAATACCCAGAACAGGCGCTGGCCATGCTTTGCGTTCAGCTCGCCCAGCGCACCCAGAAAAGCGGCGACCGCATCGTTCTCTTCGGGGAGGCGGCGGCCGCTGTGGGTGGTCAAGAACGGCCCACACAACACGGGCAGGATGCGGACGTTGGCGCCGAAGAGGTGTTGCAGGTACACGACCTGAAATTCGACGGAGTGCTCGATGGCGTGACAGTAGTCTTCTTCCAGGATGGCGTCGGCGCCGGCGTGCCGGATCAGCGCATCGACCAGCGCCGTGTCGGTGTTGGTTCGTCCGAACGGCGTGGCGAAAGGTTTGCGGGTCAGCCCGAAGCGATCGGGCTGGCCATAGTGTGACGTCCCCAGGATGACGAACGTGCGATCGCTGAGGCCGTCGTCGGTGGGCAAGGCACCATAGGCAGCGCCGTACGAGGGAAATCCCCCTTCCGGGCTGACGTGGGGCGCGGCGATCCCGCGCAGGGGACCTCTGGAGGCGGCTGCTTTTCCGTCGTCGATGCTGCGGGCCAGAGAGTCACGCAGCGGCTGGCGCTCGGCCGGGTAGCCGCCGCCGGCGTGGACAGCGGAACGATGCGGCGCCGATCGGAAGGCCTGCTCCCGCCTGTCCTTCATCTCGGCGAAGACGTCATCCTCGAGAAAACCCGCCTCGCCCAACGCCTCGATCAGGTGCGCGGCTGGTTCGCCGACGACGACCTGGCCGGTCAGATGGATCAGCCGCTCGCGCAGGTCCAGCTCGCTCTGCTGCCCGTCAAAGCAGCTGAGGCAGCGCGCCAGCAGCGGCGGCACGATCAACGTCTGATCGGAGAAACGATAAGGATCGCGAATCATCAGTCCCGGCTGTTCCGGCACCGGCGATGGCATCACTTCCAGGTCATGGCGGAGGCGAGGTAGGAGGCGAGACGTCGGCGGCATGGACAATCAAGCTTAGCTGGCCAAAGCCGCCCCGTTTGGTCAAGATCATCCGCCATGTGGATAAGCTCGACCAAGTTGAAGCTCCCCGCGCGACAGGATGCGCTGCCGGGGCGGGCGGATGCGATGACAGTGCCGGCGACGCATGAGGTGCTGGGGACCTCGCTGCGACCTCCCTTCCCGGCGGGAACCGAGATCGCGCTGTTTGCCCTGGGGTGTTTCTGGGGGGCCGAGCGAAAATTCTGGGAGCTGGACGGTGTCTATTCCACGGCGGTCGGATACGCCGGCGGCTTCACGCCCAACCCGACCTACAAAGAAGTCTGCTCCGGGATGACCGGCCACACCGAGGTGGTGCAGGTGGTCTTCGATCCGCGCCCGGTCTCGTACGGGTCACTGCTGAAGGTGTTTTTCGAGAACCACGATCCCACGCAGGGCATGCGCCAGGGCAACGACGTTGGCACGCAATATCGGTCGGCCATCTACACCACCAGCGAGGCGCAGCGACAGGCGGCCACGGCGGCGCGCGAGGCCTACCAGCGCGAGATCAGCGCGGCTGGCTTTGGCGCCATCACCACGGAGATCGCCGAGGCTGCTGCGTTTTACTACGCCGAGGATTACCACCAGCAATATCTGGCCAAGAACCCCGGCGGTTATTGCGGGATCGGGGGAACGGGCGTCAGTTGCCCGATCGGGTTGCCGGGCGTTCATGGGTGAGACGTCTTTGCCCAGCGCCGCCGCCCGCGCAGCGAACCCGGCGGCGGTCTGGCAGCGCCGCAGTCGATTGTTGCTTCAGATCTTCGCGCCCGTTCTGATCGCCACCGGGTTGAGCGGTTTCGTGATGCCTGGGAGCGCCGCGCTGATGAGCAATGCCTGTCCGTACAACGTCTTCCACCTGATCGCGGGCTCTGCCGGCGTGGCGCTGGCTTTCAGCAAGAACCCCCGCGCCGCTTCGACATTCAATGTCGCGTTCGGCGCCGTCGATCTGTATCAGGCGGCGGCCGGGCTGACCGGGCTTTTCCCGGCCACTCTGTTCGCGCTGCGCCCGGCCGACCACGTGGTGCACGTCGTGCTTGGTCTGCTCCTGGTGATCGTCGGCTGGCGCGGACGACCCCAGACGCCGTCGCATGCGTGAGGGAGGGACGGCTTAGCCGGCCCGAGCTCGTCGCGGGAGGTTCGGAACCCTCTGAGGGTTCTGAACTAGCTAATCAGTCGCGGCGTCGATCGCTTCCGCCCAGTGCGGTTCCAGGACCACCGAGCGCGCCCGCTCGTCAGCGCCCGCCGTCTTCGTCGGCCACTCCCGGGTCTCGGGTGCCTTGGGGCTCTTGGGTTGACCGGGCAGCGTGGGGCTGGACGGAATGCTGCGGGGGGCTGGTTGAGACTGCGCTTGCGAATTGAAGGCGGGCATCGAACGGACCTCCAGAATAGTTAAGCTGTCCATCCTGCAGGACCTGCGCCAGGGCCAGGCCCGCGCGTTTTCGCCTGTTTAGGTCTTGCAGTGCCACCCCGGCTACCCACTATTGCCCCACATCCGCGTAGACGGCCGCGCACTCGCCGTAGCACTGGGAAGATTTTGCCGCTTGGTTCTGCTCGGTCAGGCCGCGTTCAACGCCAGGTGGCGGCCAGCGTCAGGCCGACCAGATGGGCCAGCGATCGGTAAGTGCCGACCGGGCTCTCAGTTCCCCCGACGGCGTCGGCGGGCAGAAAATAGACCAACAGGTACCCGACGTCAGCCTTGAAGCGCCCGTGGTGGTAACCGACCCCCAGCGCCAGATCGGTGCGGTCAGCGTCGGGCAATCCCGGGCCCAGCCCCTCGCCACGAACCGCGCTGCGGTCAAAGATGAAGCCGACGCGCAGGATCAAACCGTACCAGCGTGGATCCCACTCGGCGCCGACGCGGAGCGTGTACGTGTTGTGACCATCCGGCTGCAACGTCCGCTTGGGCGCATTGCTGAAGTTGATGTCGATCTGCTGGTAGGTCGTCCACAACACCAGGTTGGCATCGAACGAAAGCGTCAGCGTCCGGAACGGGCGGCCCATCACGCCAACGCTGATGATGTCGGGCAGCGTGATGGCGGCGTTGCCAGGCTGGTCGGGCAGGTCGCGAGAAAACTCCGGATGAGCGGGACTGAAGTCGGCCTGTCCGTCGTTGAACTTCAGGGCCACCCGGCTGCGGTAGGTCGCCCCCAGGTGCAACCGTTCGGGCAGCGGGCGCACCATCACGCCGACGTTGAACCCATATCCCCAGGCTCCTCCCGCCAGGCGCACGTTGCCGCCCACGATCGATGGCAGCCCGGTGGTGAAATCCACGGCGCCGCGGATGGCGTCGAACCCCGCTGCCAGCGAGAGTTGGTTGTTCACCTTCACGGCCAGCGTCGGGTTGAAGGCCAGCGTCTTCAGTGAAGCGGCCAGCGCGTTCTCGCGCCCCGCCCAGTCGCTGGGCCACTGGATCCCGATGCCGAAGGCGGTGTAGACGCCCATACCGACGACCAACCGGTCGGTGATGGATGCGTGGGCGAACAGCGTGGGCAGCACGAAGTTGCCCCGGTCGCTCTCGGTGTCGGCGCCGCCGTCGGCGGGTGAAAAGCGCGAGCGCGCGGTGACGAAGACGCCGCCGGCTGACGCCCCCACGCCTTTCATGTTGCCAAGCGCCGCCGGGTTGAACCAGACCGCCGCCGGCTCGTTCACCGACGCGGTCACCGCCGACGCGCGCCCGATGGCGTCCCCCGACAGGTCGTAGATCAGGAACCCGCTGGCCCGGGCAAAGCGCGGCGCTGCCAGCACAACGGCCAGCGCGCCCACCGCGAACGACCCACGGAGAATGGTTCGCATGGTCATGGCTGCGCCACCACTGGAAACGCGAAACAGTAAACCAGGGCGTCACGTGAAAGGCCGATGACTTGGTCCAGCAGAGCGTTGTCGAATAACGTTGCCAGCTGGCTGCGGCCGACCTCCAGCATGGACGCGTCGGCGTCGCCCACCGACGACAGCGTGCTCTTGCCCGTGCTGGTCACCAGTGGCGCCCGCAACGTCAGCAGCTTGGAGACCGGCGAGGGGGAGAGCGATCGCCCGGACGGATCGTGAATGTCCGTGGTGAGAAAAACGCCGAACTGATGTCCGATGGGAAGCGGCGCCGCGGCGGTGATGACGATGTTGCCGTCGCGGTACTCCGCCTCGACGTGCGGCAGGCCGTTCACCAGATCCATGGTGGCGAGCGTGGTCAGGTCGACGACGATCACGCCACCGAAGTGATCCTTGAGCACGAACGATCTCACCGTCGCCGGATCCACGGGACCTTGCACGGCGATCTTGATCTGATTGGGCGCGGTCATCTGGGGGACGATCATCGCCGCCGGGCTGGGATCGACCTCCGCGACAGAGGTGGAATGCGTGGGGAAGCCCCAGATCACCGCCACCTCTTCTTTGGGGATGCCGGCGGCCTGGATGGCCTCCCAGGCGTGCAGGTTCTGAAGGTCGGAGCGAATTTGCTCAAGCTGGAAGACACTGGCGGCGGCCTTGTCGGGCTGCTTCTGCAACAGAAGCGCGTACGCCGGGCATTTGGGATCCAGTTCGTCCGGGGTGGCGGCGCCGCAAGTGAGCGGCGTCTCTTGCTTGAGCAGGAACTGCGTCGGAACGCCCACCACCTCGGCGCCGCTGGTGGCGCGGACGCCGTTGGCGTAGCCGCGCACCGCCGCCCAGTAGAACTCGCCCACGCTCCAGTGTTTGGGTCGCAGGGTCAGAAATCGTCCGACAGTTTGAAAACCGATCTGCAGATCGGCGACGGGCGTGCCCGCCCGGGCGGCGAACGCGACGACGTTCTGGGGCGTGAGCGTCGCCGGATCCAGATCGGCGGTGGCCGGTGTCTGAGCCGGCGTGACGGTGGGAAAGCCGTCCAGCGTCTGGAGGTATTGATCAAACTCGCACTCGGCCTGGCTGATGATGGTGGCCATGGTGCAGTCACTCGGGATGGTGAGACCGGCCAGGCTGAAGTCGATCTTCTTGGTGGTCGGGTTGACGATCAAACTGGTGGGCTGCGGAACGCGCGGCGGGAACGACTGGGGGTCGAACTCCATCGCTTCGGGGGTCGGATCGTGGGGCAGCGTGGGGACGCAGCTGGCGGCGGCGGTCAGAGCGACCGCCGCCGTGACAACCAGTCGCTTCACTGCTTGACGATCCGTTGCTGAGTAGCCGCGTAGGCCGCGGGGATGTTCTTGATCTGGTTGTTGTCGGTGTCGGGGAAACTGCTCACGTACTTGAGCAGCGCCTGCCAGTGCTTCAGCTCTTGCGTTCCGTCCATTGTCGGATCGGCGTCGATGAACGAAGCCGGCAGCGACGGGTTGATCAGGGTCGTGCAGTCGGCGGCTTTGGCGTCCGCCGACAGCGCATTGCCGGTCAGTTTCTTGATCAGCCCCAGCAGCCCGGCGACGTAGTTCGTGGCCACGACCTTGTAGCAGGTGGTGGTGTCGTTCAGGTCAAGCGGCGTCACCGTCGGCGCCGCCGGGGTGCCGCCAACCAGGCTGATGCTGGTGATTCGCCCGAACGGCGCCTTCGTGGGGTCGTACGTCGCCTGCAGACCAGAGACCTGGAGGAAGTACTGATCCGACAGCGGCGGCCCGGCAGCGTCCAGCTCCAGCCCGGCGCGCAGATCCTTGGCGTTCAGATAAAACGACACCAGCGGATAGCCGGGCTTTCCATTCGGTCCGATCCCGATCGGCAGCACGCGAAACAGATCCGCCAGCCACACCTGGCCGGACTTGCCCTTGAGGATAGGGGAGCGAATCTGACCGTTGGCCTCGACGGCGATCTTCACATCGGGTTGCAGCGCCGTCGCGACCAGGCGATAGGCGTCGGCCACCAGGTTTCCCACCGGCGCCTCGGCGTACGTCGGCAGGGCAAGATCGTCTCCGGTCTCGGCGATCGGCGTGGCGTACATCAACCCTGCCGGCAGGCCCGCGGCTGACAGGGCCAGGTCGACGCCGGCGATGAACTGGTCCACGCCCGCCTGCGTGGCCTGGTCGCCTGTGATCTTGTCGTCGATGGGAAGCAGCGTGTACTTGTCAACCTGGACCGCCGGCGTGGCTCCCGGCGTGACCGTGACCTCCAGCTGGCCCAGGTACTGGCCATACGAACCGGCGGTGACGATCACGGTGCCATTGACGATGGCCGGCTGATCCAGCTTCTCGTGCGTGTGGCCGCTGATGATGATGTCGATGCCCGGCACGGCAGCCGCCAGCGCCTGGTCCTCGCCCATCCCGTTGGCGCCGATCCCGGAATGTGACAGCGCCACGACCAGGTCGACCTTGTCGGTCTCGCGCAGCTCTTGGACCATGGCCGCGGCGGCGGTGGCGATGGGGTCGAATTTCAGCGGCGCGGACTGCGGCGTGACCTGAACGGCGTCCGCCCCCAGAAGGCCGAAGAATCCGACCTTCAGCGTGCCGTACGTCTTGACCAGCTTTCGCTTGATCGCTTGCGTGGCATCCACGACGGCTTTCAGATCGTCGTCGCCGGTGTCGGCCGGGTCGTCGCTGAAATTCATGTTGCTCGCCAGGATCGGGATCAGGGTCTTGTTGGTGGCGGCGGCGCTGAGCAGACCTGCCAGCCCTCTCGGCGTCCAGTCCAGCTCGTGGTTGCCGATGGTGGTGGCGTCGTAGCCGAGGGCGTTCATGAAGGTCAGCTCGGGTGGGTTTGTGGTGGCCAGGACCTCGAACAGCGTTCCCATCATGAAGTCACCGGCGTCCAGCAGCATGACCGGCGTGGTGGCCAACTCCGCCTGCATTTTCGCGGTACCGATCGCCGTGGCCAGCCGGGCCATACCGCCCAAAGTGGCGTCGTCGTTTGGGGTGGCCGGCGTGTAATCGGCTTCCGGTCCCTCGCCCTGCAGGTGCGAGTGAAGATCGTTGGTGTGCAGGATGACCAGCTTTTGCGGCGTGCCCGTCGCGACGTCGCTGCCGCCGTCCGGGGTGCCGCCGTCCGGGGTGCCCGCGTCGGGCGTTTTCGCCGGGCTGCTGCTGCCGCAGCCGGCGGCGACCAACAAAGACAAGCAACAGGTGAGGACAGACGCCGAGCGATCGGCAAAAGGACGGTTCAACATGTCAGGCTCCTAGTTCAGATCGGCCAAGGTGGGAAAAGTCAGGCGAGGAATGCGAGGCCCATCGGGCTCACGACGCACGGTGATATTAAGTGAGAACGCTCGGCGGCAAAATAGTTCATGTCGCGGCCTGGCGCGCTTCGGTTACGCGGATCACGACCTTTCGTTTCAGGGCAACACTTGCGGGCCGGTGGAGTTAGTAAGCTACCCACTAGAAATATCTGACCTTTCACCTCGGAACGGATTTGATATGGTCGTCGTTGCGTGGCTCGCCGTTCGAGGAATATTCGCGGCTCCCAACGCCGTCGGGCTGGATGGCTGATCGTTATGGGAGTCGTCTGTCTGGGAGGCTGTACCCCTTCGGAGCGCGCCAATCAGCCTGATGCCATCGCCATCATGGGCACCGGAGGGGCATCACCGGGCGGTGGGGGAGGGTCGGGCGGCGCGGTCGGCAGCGGCACCGGCGGGACGGACAACAATACCGGAACGGGCGGGGCAAGCGTCGACACCGATGCCGGGAATGACGTACCGATGGTCACGCCGCCGTCAGCCAATGGCGTCACTTGCAGCCAGGACAGCCAGTGCGAGAGCGGCTTTTGCAGCGACAAGGTCTGCTGTGCGGCTCGATGCGACGGGATCTGCCAGTCGTGCACCATCTCGGGCAGCCTGGGGGTTTGCCTTCCCGCCGAGGTCGGCACCGATCCCCACAGCGATTGTCCCGACGAGATGCCGGCCAGCTGTGGACGCGACGGCACCTGCGACGGCGCCGGCCAATGCCGCAAGTATTCGGTGGGGACGATCTGCAAGCCGGCGACCTGTGTCGGTGCGACGCTGACCGCGGCTTCTCGCTGCGCCGCAGACGGCTGTGGAATGGTCAAGGGGCAGGTCTGCGATCCGTTTGTTTGTGGTCCAGCGGCCGCCTGCCTGACCACCTGCACGAAAAACAGCGACTGCATCCAGCCCAACACCTGTCTGGGGGGGCGTTGCGGAAAGAAGCCGCTGGGCGACAAATGCACCGGCGATGACGAGTGCAACTCCGCACACTGCGCTCAAGGCGTCTGTTGTGGTTCGACCTGTACGGCCAATTGTCAGTCCTGCGCGGTGGCCGGCAGCGAGGGGCGCTGCACGATGGTGCCTCCCAACCAGGATCCCTTGAACCAATGCACGCGGGACGATCCCACCACCTGCGGTTTCGACGGAAACTGCGACGGCGCCGGCGCCTGCCGGGCCTGGGTGGCGGGCACGATCTGCAAGGCCGCCGCCTGCGTCAACGCCACCCAGACGCTGGCCGCCACCTGCGACGGAAAAAAGGCCTGCGGCACCGCGGCGCCGGTGTCGTGCGTGGACTACACCTGCGACACGAACGCGCGCTGCCGCGTTCGGTGCGCGTCGACTGCCGAGTGCGTTGCGCCGGCGATCTGCGACGCGGGCGCCTGCGGAGGTGTCATCGCCCAGTACTATGGCGACGTGACGCTGACCAGCCTGATCCTCACCCGCACCGAGCCGGGGATTAACAACAATTTTGGTCCCGGCTCACCACCCGGCTTGCCCGCTGACATGTTCTCGGCTCGTTACACCGCCACGCTGACGCCGCGTTTTTCCGAGACGTATACGTTTTCCATCCTGGTCGACGACGGCGTGCGGATGTGGGTCAACGACGCGCCCATCATTGACGACTGGAATCCCCACGC
>JAXDMH010000606.1:0-4671 GCA_034666225.1 Myxococcales bacterium | reverse complement strand
GATCTGGGGCGTTTCGACGAGACGGGCAATCTGTTCCTGGTGGGCCGGTCCAAGGAGATCATCGTCGATTCGAACGGGAAGAACGTTTACCCCGACGAGATCGAGGACCTGTACCGCGACAGCAAGTTCATCAAGGACCTGTCGGTGGTGGGGCTGCCCGACGGCGCCGCCGAGCACGTGGCCTGCGCGATTCAGCCTGCCTATGACGCCGATCCCGCGCTGGGTGCCGCCGATGTCGTGGCGCGCATCGAGGCCCATTTTCGCCAGGTGTCGGCCGATCTGCCGTTCTGGAAGCGGGTCAAGACCACGCACATCTGGGACGGCGAGCTGCCGCGCACGGCGACGCGCAAGGTGAAGCGACGCGAGGTGGTGGCCGAGCTGGTGCGCCTGACCCGCAAGTCAGGCGAGGCCGGCCCGGTCGCCCTGGACGCCGCGCGCGAGGCGACCAGCGTGGCCTGGCTGGCGGACATCGTGGCCGCTGTTTCGGGGCGCGCCCGTGCCGTCGTGCACGCCGGCAGCCGGTTCGATCAGCTGGGCTTTGACAGTCTGATGTATGCCGAGCTGGCCGGGGCGCTGGAGACCGCCGGCGTGACCATCCCCGAAGGGTTCGACGTCACCGCCGTCGGGGACGTGGCGCAGCTGCACGACGCGCTGACGCGCGGGCGGGTGGGGGCGGCGCTGGAGCGGGTCGGGCGGCAGCGCAGCGAAGCGGCCACCGCCAGCGACGAGATCCACGTTCCCTCGGCGCTGGCCCGCGCCGGCAAGCAGGGGCTGGCGCTGGCCCAGCGCCTGTTCTACAAGCGCGTGCTGACCACCGACGTGCGCGGCGGCAACCACATCCCGCAGCACACCAATTTTCTGGTGGCGGCCAATCACTGCTCGCACCTGGACATGGGCCTCATCAAGGTGGCGCTGGGCCCGGCCGGGCAGGACATCACCTCGCTGGCGGCGGCGGACTACTTCTTTCGTAACAAGTACCGACGCGCCTATTTCTCGCACTTCACCAACCTGGTGCCGATGGAGCGCAGCGGTTCCATCCGGCGATCGATGGATACCGCCCAGGAGGTCTTGCGCCAGGGACGCAGCATGGTGGTGTTTCCCGAGGGGACCCGGTCGCAAAGCGGCGAGATGGCCGATTTTCTCCCCAGCCTGGGATACCTGGCCCTGCACGCCGAGGTGGGCATCCTGCCGGCGTACATCGCCGGCACATACGATGCCCTGCCCAAGGGCGCGGCCATTCCCAAGGCGCGCCAGCTGAGCGTGTCTTTCGGGCCCTTCCTGTCGATTGAGCGCCTCAAGGAACTGATCGACGGTCTGTCGGCACAAGAGGGCTGGCGCCTGGTGGCCGCCTACGTGCAGCGCATCGTGGAAAATCTGCGCGACGGCGTGCCGAACCCGGTCGACGTCGAGGCGGTGCGCGCGGCCTGGGAAGGGCAGAAGCTGGGCGTCATCGAATCGAAGCGTGGCAGCGGCGCCGGCGCGCGCCGGTTGTTGAGGTCGGTGCCATGAGCCAGACGAGAGAGCACATCAGCGAAGCGAGGATTCAATAGAATGCCGAAGATCCTCGTCACCGGTGCCAGCGGATTTTTGGGCAGCCACCTCGTGCGCGAGCTTTGCCGTCGCGGCGACGCCGGCGACCTGCGGGTGGTGGCGCAATCGGCGCCGCCGCCCTGGATTCGCGCGCTGCCCATCGAGATCGCCGCCGGGTCGGTGACCAGCGCCGTCGACATGGCGCGGGCGATGGAAGGCGTCGACCGCGTCTATCACCTGGCGGGGTTGGTCTCGTCCAAGCCGGCCGACACGCACCGTATGTACGACGTCCACGTCAACGGGACGCGAACCCTGTGCGAAGCCGCTGGGCGCGCCGGTGTCAAACGGATCGTGATGGCGTCGACCAGCGGGACGGTGGCGGTGTCGACCCGCGCCGACGAGCTGCCCGACGAGACGTCGCCCGCCCCCGTCGACATCATCGCGCGCTGGCCGTACTACGCCAGCAAGCTGTACCAGGAAGAGGCGGCCCGCCGCGCCTGCGCCCACAAGCTCGAACTGGTGATGTTGAACCCCAGCTTGCTGCTGGGCCCGGGCGACGATCGTTTGAGCTCGACGCGGGTGGTGCTGTCTTTTCTTGCGCGAGAGATCCCGCTCATCCCGCCCGGCGGGTTGAACTTTGTCGACGTGCGCGACGTGGCGGCGCTGTTTCCGGTGGCCATGGAGCGGGCAACCGCCGGCGAGCGTTACCTGGTCGGCGGTTACAACTGGTCCTTCGACGAATTCCTGGGACGCCTGGAACGTCTGGCCAAGGTGCCCGGCCCAAAGTTTCAAGCGCGCGGCAAGCTGCCGCTTTTGGCCACGCGGGCGCAGGCGGCGCTGTACCGACACTGGGGGCGCACCCCGCCCGTCGAGCCGCAGAGCCTGGAGATGTCCGAGTACTTCTGGTACTTCGAATCGGGCAAGGCGGCGCGCGAGCTGGGATTCATTCCGCGCGACGCCACCGACACGCTGTTCGACACGGTGAAGTACGTGCGCGAAAATTTTCTGGGCAACGACGCCCTGACGCGGAAGCCTGCCGGCGACGACAAGGGCGACGGCGGGCCATCCGCGCGGCGGGCCATCGCGGAAGGATGACCCGGCGCAAGCCGGGCAGAACGGACGGCAGCACGTGGAACCGGCGCGCCCGCTGACCCTGCTGCCGGCCACCGCGCTGGTGGTGGCCAGCATGGTGGGCACCGGCGTCTTCACCACCACCGGGTTCATGCTGGCGGATCTGCATTCGCCGCTGCTGGCCCTGTCGATCTGGGTGGTGGCCGGGTTGCTGGCCCTGGCGGGCGCCGCCGTCTACGCCGAGCTGGGCGCGATGATGCCCCGGGTGGGCGGCGAATACGTGTACTTGTCGCGCGCGTTTCACCCTGCGGTTGGTTTTCTGTCGGGATGGATCTCGTTGCTGGTCGGTTTCGCCGCGCCCACGGCGGCGGCGTCGCTGGCCTTCGGGCGTTATCTGCAAACGCTGGTGCCCTCGGTGCCGGTCAAGGCGGCGGCGCTGGTCCTGGTGGCCGCGACGACGCTGCTGCACCTGCGCGACGTGCGTCGGGGCGGCGCCACGCAGGCGGTGCTTACGGGATTGGTGCTGGCCCTCATCGTGGCGTTCATCGTGGCGGCGGTGGCGTCGGGGCGCGCCGACTGGGGGCGCCTGCTCGGTGTCGGCGTCGGCGTCGGTTTTGACGGCGGGGCGGGCGGCGCAGCGTCGCGCCCCGGCGTCGGTCCGGTGGCCGTGTCGCTGGTCTACGTCGCCTACAGCTATTTCGGCTGGAACGCCGCCGCGTATGTCGCCGGCGAGATCCGCGATCCCGATCGGACGCTGCCGCGCGCGCTTGTCGGTGGCACGGTGACGGTGACGGTGCTGTACGTGGCCCTGAATGCCGTCTTCATGGCGGCGGCGCCGGTGTCGGCGCTGGCCGGCAAGGTGGAGATCGCCCACGTGGCGGCGTCGGCGCTGCTGGGAGCGAAAGGGGGCGTGGTCATCTCGGCGCTGGTGGCGCTGGCCCTGGCCGGTTCGGTCAGCGCGCTGGCCATGACCGGGCCCCGGGTGGTGCAAGCCATGGCCGAAGACGGGCAGTTTTTTCGGGTTCTGGGCCGCACCGGGCCGCGCGGCGCGCCCACCGCCGCGGTCCTGCTGCAAGGCATGCTGGCCGCCGTCGGGATCGTCACCGCCGCCTTCGAGCCGCTGTTGATTTACGCCGGATTTACATTGACGCTCAGCTCGGCGGCGACGGTGGCGGGCGCCTTCGTCTTGCGCCGGCGCGAGCCAACGACGTCGCGTCCACACCGCGCCCTGGGCTGGCCAGTCAGCGGACTGGCCTATCTGGCCTTGGCGGCCTTCATGACCCTGTTTGCCGTGCGCGAGCGACCCATCGAGAGTCTGGCCGGCCTGGCCACGTTGCTGACGGGCGGGCTGGCCTGGCTGCTGTGGCAGCGGCGAAAGCGGCCTTCCGCTCCCTAGAAACGCACGCGCAGGGCGCCCGGCACCACTTCGAAAACCGCGGGCAGGCGGCCGGGCGTTTCGCCGTCCAGTTCCAGGGGGACGACGGCGCCGTCATCGGCGGGGACGGCTTCCAGGCGACCCACCGATTCATTACGCACGTCGGGCATGGTCAGGTGCGAGCCGCTATAGATGCGCCCGACCTTCATCAGGACTTCCATGCGGCCCAGATCGCCCACCACCACCAGGTCCAGGCGCCCGCTGTCCAGGCTGGCCGACGGACAGATCTTCATGCCGCCGCCGAAGAACCGCCCGTTGCCCACCGCCGCCATCAGCACGCGCCGGCGCTGGCGGGGTCCACCGTCCACGCTCAGCCAGACGTCGGTGTTGTCGTAGGTGGCCAGCGATCGCAGCGTCGCGCCCAGGAAGGCCAGCTTGCCGCCCAGGCGTTTCGACGACGCGTTGGCCTTGCTGGCCACCGCGCTGGAGAAACCGAAGGAGGCGACGTTGACGAAGTAACGCAGAGCGGGCGACCCATCGTGCGCGGTGAACGTGACCCGCCCGACATCGATGGCGTGAGCCGGTTTGTCGCGCACGTGCGTGGCCGCCTCGGCCAGCGCCGGGGACAGGCCCAGCATGCGACGGAAATCGCCGCCGGTGCCGCGCGGGATGATTCCCAGCTCCGTCGTCCGTCC